>CANHSL010000054.1 GCA_947463385.1 Flavobacteriales bacterium | reverse complement strand
TTGGGCGCAGGGTAGTGTGGGACAACTCGTTAAAATTGCTGGTGTTTCCGGAGACACCTTATGGTTGAATTCTGAGCTTCGCATGGATTATGTGTTGAATCGTCAGCCCAAGGTGAAGCGGATTCTTATGAAACGAAACATTGGTTTGCAGTGTTTTTCGATTGAACGGATGGATAATACCGCACCGGAGCAGGCGAGTAGCATTCACTTCACGTATGCAGAAAACTGTTGGGTCAGTGGTATCGAGTCCAATAAAACCACCTTTGCGCACGTAGAGTTTGAAGGCGTATCGAACAGCAAGGTCGAAAAATCGTATTTCTATGATGCCTTTGATTACGGAGGCGGCGGCAGGGGATATGGGGTGGTAATGCACTTCACAACCAATGAATGTTTGATTGAGAATAATATATTTAAACACTTAAGGCACAGTGTATTGCTTCAGGCAGGATCTAACGGAAACGTAACGGCGTTTAATCATTCTTTGGACCCATTTTGGACCAATGGAAATCCCTTGTTGGGCGCTAATTCAGCGGGAGAATTGGTGCTGCATGGAAATTACGTGTATGCCAATTTATTTGAGCAAAATGATGTGCAGAACATCGTGATTGATAACTCCCACGGAGCGAATGGTCCGTATAATACCTTTTTGAGAAATCGAGCGTCGTTGTATGGAATATTCTTCTCAGACAATACAAGTCCCTCACAGAACATCATTGGGAATGAGATTCCAAATACGGGATTCCCATACAGTGCGGTAAATTACAGCATTCAAGGAAATGATCAGTTCACCTATGGCAACAACAATAAAGGAACGGTAGCACCTGCAGGTACGTCGGCCTTAGCGGACATCAGCTATCATTACCTGACGAAACCTGCCTTTGTTCAGGATTACCAATGGGGGATGATTGGCTTGCCAAGTGCAATGAATACCGCAAACGTACCGGCTACAGATCGGTATGAAGGAAATGATATATTTGCAGGCGCCTGCGGCAGCGAGGACTTTTACGCGGGGATAGCAGAAGTACCTGGCGTGTTGGTTTATCCAAATCCAGTGCGCGAAGTGCTGCATGTGACCGGTGTAGCTATAAACACGCCTTACCAAATCTTAGATGTTCAGGGTAGACTTTGGGACGAGGGGATTATTGAAAATCAGATAATTCCTTTGCAGCATATTCCGGCTGGTTTTTACTTGTTGAAGGTTAATGAATCCATCAGCCGATGGATTAAGGTGTAGGTATGTCTAAATTGAGAAAACCAATGATTTTGATAATAACTAGTTTCCTCCGAAATAATCTTATAAATCAAATTGAGCTAGGTTTTTAATAGCTAAGAAAATCACCCATGCGAAACTTAATCCTACTCCTTGCCATCACTTATCTCTTTTCTGCGAACGCTCAAATTCCAGCAGATAGTCTAAAAGGATATTATACGTTTAATGGTACCTTGGCTGATTACTCAGGTCAGGGGAACCATATTACAGCGGGCTCGGGTACCTTTGCAAACGACCGGTTTGGGAGTCTTAATGGAGCGCTCCAGTTAGATGGTATATCCGATTCGTTGAACCTACCTATTGCAGAATTCTCACCAATTAGTGGCGATTTTACAATCAGCTTTTGGTACAAAACAAACCATCCGGAGGTCATGAATTGTTTTTCATCCAAACAATCACCCAGCGATACGAGCAATAATTTTGAGATTCAATTGAGTAGTCACAACAGTTATTACCTTCAGTATTATAAACAAACCTTCTATCAAACCTTTGTTTATTGGAACGGTAGCGGTGTTACCTCAAATGCGGTTGCAGAAGGCATGCCTGGAGTTTTTTCTAAAGGTGAATGGTGCCATTTTGCAATTACTCGTGTTGCCGATACCTTCCGAATATACAGGAACCATGCACTTTATACCTTAAGCATGGACCATCTTTTTTCAGGTACATTGGGTGATGCAGTAGATTTGATTTTTAGCGCCTCACCGTATCGCTTTATGGGTTCTATTGATGATCTACGTTTATACAACCGAAGCCTGAATCAAAGCGAAATTGATTTATTATGGTTTGAAAATAAGCCTATTTCTTTTACCACGGTCAAGGCAAATGAAGCCTATGTACAGGGGTCAAACGTGTTAGTTTTTTGGGAATATGATGCCACGCAAGTGAGTGATTCCATTGTTGTAGAAATTCGACTGAATAATGGGGCGTGGCTTCCTGCGGTCCATTCAAATATGGCTTATGAATGCTACACTTACATCGACATGAGTTATCCGCCGGGTACAACAGTTGAAGTCCGCGTTACCGATTACAGCAATCCATTGCTCACCCAATCCTCTGGTGTTTTTCTGGTAAGTGAATACGATTGGCAAGAAGTTGCCAGCACCTTACCCTTTAATTCAAAAGATGGGTCGGGCTTACTGAGTTTTCAAAACAAAATGTGGCTATTGGGTGGGTGGGACCCGCCTTATCATCCGCCCATGAACACGCACAGCGAAGTTTGGAGTTCGACCGATGGCGCGAATTGGACCTTTGAAACTTCTGCCCCTTGGCCTGCAAGGCATTGTGCCGCATGGCTTGTTAGTGACAGTGCCATGTGGGTAATTGGGGGAGATCCGCAATCTGGATGTTTAACCGATGTTTGGAAAAGTACGGATGGGATCAACTGGATTCAAACAAGTGCTGCAATCCCTGGATTTACCATCAGAAATAACCCGAATTATTCGTTTGCTAATGGAAACTTGTATGTTTTTGGCGGGGAGCAATGCAGTGGGAATCCCTTAACAGATGTTTGGACCAGTA
This sequence comes from Flavobacteriales bacterium, assembly GCA_947463385.1. GTDB lineage: Bacteria > Bacteroidota > Bacteroidia > Flavobacteriales_D > Crocinitomicaceae > UBA952. The sequence goes on along the minus strand of CANHSL010000054.1, from coordinate 13,371 downwards.
CGGATGGCATACAATGGACTCAACTGCCCAATGCGCCTTGGAAAGGAAGAGGCATGCAAATAAACAGTTGCGTAGATAACAATGGCCAAATTTGGATGTTAGGCGGTTCAAATGAAGGGACTCGTAGGTCGTATAATGAGGTCTGGAAAAGTGCAGATGGGATCACTTGGACCATAGTGAATGAATCCGCTCCGTGGAGAGGTAGGTATTGGCATACAGTCGCTTGGTTTGATGATAAAATCTGGTTAATGGGCGGTATGGCTACTGGCTCAGAAATGAATGATGTTTGGTATTCATCGGATGGCATTACTTGGTTCGAATTTAAAAGTACAACGGGGAATGTACCCGCAAGTACTCGTCACGCACAATCTACCACGGTATATGACAATGCGCTATGGTATATGTGTGGGATTGCTTCAAATAATGCCTGGAAAATTATCAATACGACTACGGCAGGAGTTGCAGAACCAATAGACTCAACGGTTCCAACCTTAAGCGTGTATCCAAATCCCGCCGAAGAATTGATTACATTAAGTTTCCCTTCTTCGCCCAATGAAATAAGTACAATTCAGGTGTATGATCTTTTTGGTTCTTTAGTCGATCAAACGAACGTAACGCCAATTGGTCAGATTACCTCGTCCACGATTGACATCTCATCGTATGCCAGCGGAGTTTATGTGATTCAAATAAACACTGACCCATCGCTTACTGCAAAGTTTATAAAACCTTAGGGATTGAAAGAACAAGAGAACTTACCGTATAATGGATAGAAACGGTAATTTAATTACCTCTACGCCGCTTAAGCTCCGCGCTAATTAATCCCAATTCACGTCCGGTTTGACCAGCAACCGAGGTGTTTTCATCGGCACGGCGCAACAGGTAGGGTAGGACCTCTTTCACCGGACCAAAGGGAACATATTTCGCTACATTATAGCCCGCATTTGCCAAGTTGTATGAGATGTGATCGCTCATACCCAAAAGCTGTGCAAAAAAGAACTTCTCATTCGAGTTTTCCAGGTTTTTCTCAGCCATTAATTGCGTTAAAAGCATGGAACTTTCTTCGTTGTGCGAACCTGCACACAGCGCAAAATGTGCGTGGTGATCTACCATGAAACGCAAGGCCTCGTTGTAGTCGCGGTCAGCTGCTGCTTTATCCGGTTGAATCGGGGACGGGTAGCCCATTTTCTGAGCACGCTCGCGCTCTTTCTCCATATAAGCCCCTCGTACTAATTTAACCCCATAAATGATTCCCTGTGCTTGAGCTACATTCCCTTGTGTCTTCAGGAAAGCCAGTCGATCGTGTCGATACATTTGCACCGTATTGTAAATAATAGCGCGCTGGGTGTTGTACTTACACATCATTTCAAAGGTCCACGAATCCAAAACCGGTTGAATCCAAGTTTCTTCGGCATCTATAAATAAGCGCACTTGATTAACTGCAGCCGCGTCACAAATGCGTTCGAAGCGTAATTTCACCGCGGCAATTTCTTCTTGTGTTTTTGGGGCAGGTGTTTTTGATGCATCTGATGCTATTTCAAGTAAATCAAAGCGACCTATGCCCGAAACTTTAAATACAGCAAAAGGGATGTGCTGTGATGCCTTTGCCATTTCAATGGTTGAAATGATGATTTGCGTCGTATGTTCAAAATCCTCATCCGAAGTTTTACCTTCAACCGAATAGTCTAAAATTGTGCCCACACCAAACTTACCCAGTTCCTCGATACGTCCCTCACAATCCTGAATGGTTTCTCCGCCACAAAACTGCTTGAAAATCGTTGCTTTTATTATGCCGGATATAGGTAAACGAAGGGCTAATGCCAGGTTGGTTGCCCATTTACCAAAACTTACTACACTCGGAGATGCAATGACTTTGAAGAGTAGATTGGCGCGTTTTAAGTCACGGTCCGATTTGGATTTAAAGGCGACTTCGGTGTTTGTAAAATCTAACATATGCAAAATTAACGCTTTTTTGGCAGTCAACGCGGCATAAAGTTTAATACCTTTGACCTATGATGACCATCCAATTTAATGGGACTCCAATTCATGTTGGATCCCTTGAATCCGCTCCGTTTAACGCCTTGCTCGAGGAATATAGCACGCGTAAAAAAGTCATTGTGGTGGACGAAAATACCCACGATTGTTGCCTCGAGTACTTGCTCACCGCTTTTCCTTCCTTGGAAGCTGCGGAAGTGATGCTCCTGCCTGCCGGAGAAGAAAATAAAGCCCTTGAGGTTTGTTATCAGGTATGGTCGGCCATGCTGGAATATCAGATAAATCGAAACGACCTGGTGATTAATTTAGGGGGTGGGGTAGTAACTGACCTTGGTGGGTTTATTGCTTCAGTGTATAAGCGAGGGATTGATTTTATTCATATTCCAACGTCGCTTATGGGAATGGTAGATGCTGCTATTGGTGGAAAAAACGGGGTAGACCTGAACGGACTTAAGAACATCATTGGAACCATCACCCAACCGAAAGCTATTTTTGTAGATGCAGGTTTTTTAGAAACACTCCCGCCAGAAGAGGTTTTCAATGGCTACGCTGAAATGCTGAAACATGCGCTAATTCTAGATGAGAACTATTGGAATCAGTTAAAATCATTAAACTCTGAAGAGGAATTAATTCAACCCCAACACATCATTCGATCCATCGAGCTTAAAAAGCAGGTAGTAGAGTCGGATCCGACCGAAAAAGGGCAACGAAAATTGTTGAATTTTGGTCATACCCTTGGACACGCCTTGGAATCCTATTTTCTAACCAGGCAAGCCATTGCCCACGGCCATGCAGTAGCACTCGGAATGATAGGAGAAAGTTTTGTTTCCTATAAACGGGGTGTACTGGCAGTAGATGCATACCGAGAAATTGAGCAATGCATCATTCGTGTTTTTCCCATGCTTGAAATCCCAGAAGAGGCCATAGAAGATCTTATAGCACTCATGCGAAACGATAAGAAGAACGAGCGAAATGCCCTGAACTTTGTTTTGTTAGAGGGAATCGGCAAAGCACAAGTAAATGCAGAAATGACTTCGTCAGAAGTAGGGGAGGCCTTGCTTCATTTATCCCTACTTGCGCAACACGGCAACTAACAAAAAAGGCCCCCAACGGGAGCCTTTAAAAGTCTTGGTCTACTAACTACTATCGGATGATGGTCATTTCATCAACGATGTGTTTCGCTCCAGAAAATTTATCGATGATAAACAATACATAGCGGATATCCACATTAATGGTTTTCTGTAGGTTTGAATCAAAAATCACATCCCCGGCCATTGCCTCAATGTTCCCGTCAAATGCCAATCCGATTAATTCTCCTTTCCCGTTTAATACAGGCGATCCCGAATTCCCTCCAGTAATGTCATTATTCGTTAGGAAGTTTACTGGCATATGACCGTCTTTGTCGCCATATTCTCCGAAATCTTTTGTGTTATTCAACTCAATCAATCGCTGCGGTAAATCAAATTCTTCGTCCTTCGGCTTGTACTTATTGATGGTTCCTTGAAGTGTAGTGAAGTAATTCGTTTTCGCATCATTTCGCTTATCTGCCGGAAGTGCACTCACTGTACCAAAGGTTAAACGCATGGTGCTGTTTGCATCCGGATATTTAACTGGACTTAAACCAGACTCGCGCATTCCTTTAACTAACTTACGGTAAGCTTTCACATAATCTGCTTGAAGTTGCATCATTTCTGGCGTAGTGGCATTTAAATGAGCAATCAATTCTTGAGAAAATTTAATCATTGGATCAGAAGAAATATCATACGTAGTTTCCCCCTTAATCCAAGAAATCACTTTTTCTTGATAGCTAAAAATAGATGTGCTAAGCATAGTAGTTGCACGCATGGTAACTGCATCAGGACTATCAAAACTAGCCGGTTGCTTATATCCCGCCTTTGTCATGTACAATACGAGTCCATTCAAAAGGATTTCTTTTTCTGTTGGAAGCGATACGGTACTGTAAAATTCTTCTACTGCCGCAAGTAAATCCGCTTGAAGTTCTCTTTTCTTAGTTGCATCTGCTTTATCGTATTCCATCATCTTGGCTCCAAGATTTCTAGAAATCATAGCGAATTCAGAAGATCTCAATAAAATGGATAAGTAATTATCATGTCGAGACTTTTCGTTGGTAGCCGCATAGTACGCATTAATCGTACGTACTACGTTACCATATTCTTTCTTGTTTTTGCGTTTGTTTGCCCATTTATCAAAGGTTGCTTCGTTTTCTGTTTTTGTTTTGGCCGTACCAAACTTCGTTAAGGCGTCAATCATTCCTTGACGGTTTTTCCAATAATTCGCCAGGCGCGCATATTTCGAGGCATAATTAAGCCGAACATTATCGTCTTTATCCATGTCATTTTTCATGGCATCCATGGCGGTTTTTGAGGCCTCAACCCATGCCGGATAAGCAAATTTCACATTTTGATCGATTCCTGAAGCAGGCAACCAACGGTTCGTTCGACCTGGGAAGCCAAGAATCATGGCGAAATCACCTTCTTTAACCCCTTGGATATTCACTTTCAAGTGAACTTTTGGTGTTAATGGAACATTGCTTGTAGAATATTCAGCCGGATTACCATTGGCATCTGCATAGATTCTGAACATAGAAAAGTCACCGGTATGACGTGGCCACTCCCAGTTGTCGGTATCGCCACCAAACTTACCAATTGAATTTGGAGGGGTACCTACCAAACGAACGTCTTTATAGTCTTGGAATACAAAGTAATAGTATTCATTTCCTTGAAAAAATGAACGAACATTTACCACGTATTTTCCACCTTCACTGTTTTCTTTTTCAATTAAGGCAATTTCCTCTTTAATGATTTTCTCGCGTTCTGCTTCTGTCATTTTATCATTCACCTTTCCTAAGATGCGTTTAGACACATCATCCATTCGAACAAAGAAGCGAACGAATAGCGATTTTGGCTTAAGCTCATCCGTCTTGTTTGCCGCCCAATACCCATTCGTTAAGTGGTCTTGTTCCGGGGTAGACAATTCAGCAATAGCATCATATCCGCAGTGGTGGTTGGTTAAAACCAGTCCTTGAGATGAAATTAATTCAGCGGTACATCCCCCGTTAAATTGAACAACAGCATCCTTCAAACTAGAATGGTTAATGCTGTAAATTTCTTCGGCTGTTAATTGCAATCCGAGTTTTTCCATATCACGTTGATTCAAACGTTCAATGAACATTAAGAACCACATTCCTTCGTCGGCTCGAACAAAGAACCCAACAAAAAGGACAATGGCTAAGAGTGTGTGTTTCATGTTTTTCATAGTTTTCTGAATTAAGGATGGCTAATATAGTGAAATAAGTAGAATTTAATTCGCTTTTTGCGCTCGCGATTTTTGAATGCGTTGTTTTTTCATCCGACTCAAGGATTCTGGTAAGATTCCTAAATAGGAGGCAATCTGATGTTGAGGAACCAGCTGTTCGATGCTCGGGTGGCGTTCGATGAGTGCTAAATAACGCTCTTCGGCACTCGCAGACACGGTGAGGAACAACCGTTTTTGTAGCACAGCAAGCGTTCGCTGCGCCATCATTCGAAACAAACGCTCCATTTGCGGGATGTGCTGGAAAATCTCATCGATTCCGTCATGCGTAAAAGCAAGAACCCAAGTATCTTCCAAGGCCTGAACATTTAGTTGGGAAGGTGAACGTAATTCAAAACTCGCCAAATCCCCAATCCACCAATCTTTGAAGCCAAAATATAACACATGCTCTTGAGTTTTTCCATCGATATAGAATACTCGCATCGTGCCTGATATAATGAACGCTTGATCAAAGCCCAAATCTCCTTCACGCAGAAAATAAGACTTACGTTTTATCTTGCGCAGGGTAAAACGTTGCTTTATAAATGCTTTATCGGCTTCAGAAAGCGAAACCCGTTGTTGGATGTAGGTAAAGAGGTCACGATAAGCGGTCTCTTCCGTTACAAGAGTTGCATTCGAATTCTCCATTCTTTGGGATATAAATTATTAAAACGGCTTCCAAAGTGCTTAATAAACCCTAAGCCCATTTCTTTGAAGGTGACGATATAAAACCCTGGATCTTGCGCTTGAATCGGAAAGGTTTCGCCCCTTAAATATTGCAAGGCTTCACGTTCGCTAAGCGCTATGCGTTTAATGGTAGTTTCTATTGAATTCATCAAGGCTAACTCGTGAAAAGGAATCCAACCCTTCGGACTTTGTTCTGCGATCTTAACGCCTTTTTTTATAAACCGTAGTGGACTGTCGATCGATTTTAGCAGTGAAAGTGTCTCCTTACTTAGCAAATGCATCCCGGTTCGTTCTTCGATCAGGACTTGGTTTTCTGTTAGCGTAATGCCAAAGATTGGTTCTTTCGAAACAGGAACTTGCTCATTTTCAAGCGATCGAATTACCGTGCCTTTTTTGCGCAACACAGCAACATACAATCCTTCAGATTCTGTTGTGCCGGGGAGAAAATAATGCCCGAGCTTGTTTCGACCGGGAACACAGGCAGACGGAACGTTCCACGAAACCAATTCAAAAGAATCATCGGCCAACAGGCGTGTGATTTGGTCTTCATTTTCCAACTGGTTGAAAGTACAGGTAGAATACACCAAATACCCGCCCGGTTTTACGGATTGAATTACGTGACCCAATAATTCGGTTTGACGAGCTGCACAAAGCACGGGGGAATCAGGTTTCCATTCGGTGCGCGCATTTTTATCCTTGCGAAACATGCCCTCTCCAGAACACGGAGCATCAACTAAAACCACATCGAAACAATCAATTACCTCGGAAAAAGCTTCAGGTGAGTCATTGGAAACCAAGACATTATCAACGCCCCATTTTCCCAAATTCTCCGAAAGAATATTGCTGCGGTGGCGGTTAATCTCATTTGCGAGTACCACGGAATTTAGAGGTAATGCATCCAACATAGCACTTGTTTTTCCTCCGGGGGCAGCACAGAGATCCAATACACGTGCTCCTTCTGGTAAATTAAGTTGTTTTATTAAGTCGGAAATCACCATAGAGGCTGCTTCTTGTGCATAATAAACACCGGCATGATAGCTTGGATCTAAGGTGAATGAGGGTCGTTCTTCTAAATAATACCCCATCGCACACCATGAAACTGGCCTGAGCGAGGATAGGTCCTTTGCCGCTACTTTTCTTGGGTTTACACGAATCGAAATCGGTGACGGCTGGTCTAATGCATCAATCAGCTTATCGCCAAACGGTGAATTTAAGCGAATGGAATCAATAAAAGCTTCAGGTAGCGGAGTGCTTAACATGCCGTAAAGGTAACTTTTAAATAGGAGGAAAGGGAAGGCTTCGGGCTAAATGCACGATTCAAACTCACACCCGGAATGCCAATCAACTGATCGTCAATACACAGCACGGGCCAGTCAAGGCGTTGAAAAGCTGGGATTCCATGGTCTTTCAATATGGCATTTACTGTTTTCGCGTTATTCATACCCACGGGAACAAAGGATTCCATTAATTTCCCTCGAACCAACTTCAGTTCACCTTCAACCTGATGGGGGTCCAGATAAAATGTTAAGGTGTTAAACTTAGCAGGTAAAGAATCTACAAGAACATGCGAAAAAGAAAAATCAATGCACGGGGTATCATCAATTAAATAGAGCTTATCCTTGAATTTTATTAACTCTTGATAACCTAAGGAATTATGCGCTAAGTGAACGCGTTTATTATTCTCTGCATCTGCCAGTTGCATGATTGACGGAATAAATCGAGGCTCGATTTCGAGCATTTTAAAGGCTTCCACAAGTAGCGTTAGGTCTTGCTCTAAGTCCTTAATCGGAATAAATCCTTGATTTTTCCATTGCACAGAAAGTGCTTTTGCCTGTTCAAAAACTTCAAGATAGCTTTGATAGCAGGCATTTTGCAGCATGAGCACCTGCTCTTTTATGGATGGATTGAGCTTCTCCAGCGTAGGAATTACATCCAAACGAATGGCATTTCGTTGGTATTTAGAATCCGCATTGCTTTGATCTTCGCGCCAACTGATCCCGTGTGCCTGGGCATATGCTATAATTTCCGACTTCGGAATAGTCAAGAACGGACGAAAAATCCCACCGCGAAGTTCGTGCATACCGGCTAAGCCAGCCAGGCCACTGTTTCTGAATAAATGCAAGAAAAAGGTCTCTATTTGATCGTCTTGATGGTGTGCAGTAACGATTAAAACATCCGGCGCTTCACCCACTAATTCCTTAAAAAACTCGTAGCGGATGGTTCTGGCCTCTTGTTGTAAATTTCCGCCTTCAAGCGTTAACTGTTCACCTAAATCAAAAGTTCGCTCATGAAATGGAATGTGATGCAACACACACAATTCCCGAATCATTCGTGCATCGGCCTCACTGTCCTCCCCGCGTAATTTATAATTAACATGTGCCACGGAAAAAGGCAGCTGATGCGCTAAAAAGGTATGAAACAAGACCATGGAATCAACGCCGGCACTGCACGCAAGAATATAGTGAGGTGCAGGATGCTTCGATATGATTTCGTATACCTTATTCATCGGATTTCAAATGAATCAATCGTCCGATTTTTAACAGGCATTCCTCATATTCTTGCTGAGCGTCTGCCCCAATGGTGATCGCGCTTCCAACCCCGCAGCTCAAATAGTTTTCATTAGGGTAGTAGGCCAAGGAGCGAATGACCACATTAAAGTCAAAATCCCCACCCGGTTTAAAATAACCAAGACTTCCAGCATATATTTCACGGTTGGAATCCTCGAATTGGTCCATAAATCTCACCGCATTTCGCTTCGGAGCTCCTGTCATGGAACCCATTGGGAAACTTGCTTTCAGTATATCAGAAAAATCAATGGAGGGTTTCAGTTTGCATGAAATGGTAGAGATCATTTGATGCACGGTTTTAAAGGAATACAAGCCAAACAACTCATCTACATGCACACTTCCAGGTTCTGCGATCTTTGAAAGGTCATTGCGCACCAAATCAACAATCATAACATTTTCAGCACGTTCTTTTTTCGAATGGATTAAGCTTTGCTTTGCTGCTTCGTCAGCGATCGCGTCGTTCATTCTAGGGGACGTACCTTTAATGGGTTGTGACCTTAAGATGTTCCCTGTTTTTTGCATATATCGTTCTGGACTGCCGCACGCAAGCCACAGATTATCTGCAATAAATAACCCAGAAAACGGCGCTTCCGTTCGCTGATTCACTAAGTTGTATAAGCCGTGAGGCGAGGAAAGCGTTATGTGCTCTAAGTAATACTCTTGACAATAATTGGTTTCATAAAGATCTCCACGCTGAATAAGTCGTTTGATTTCATTAACCTGATGAAGGTATTTTTCTTTGGGTGTGCGAGCATGAAACGGTGCTAAATCAGGTGCTGAACTCCGCGTTAACGTTTCGATGAATTCATGCGCCAAAGCGATATCTTTGCCTTGAACTAGGGTAATTTCTTTCTGGTTAATTTGCGCTACAACCGAGGGAGCCCAAAAATAGGCAAGGGGGAGCCGTAGATTTTCCTTATTGGCGGATTGATCTACATGCTGCTTAAGTTCGTAGGAAAGGTATCCAAACATATAGCTGTCTTTGTGCTCGGCTAGAAAAGCATCCAGGTCCGGGAGTTGTGTTGGGCTCGATAAGGTAAAGGCTGGTCCTACACCGATACCAAGCATCGCCGTTCCGTCGTTAGAATTTAAATAGCACGTTGGAATTTGATTACTCATAGATTAAAAGGGCAGGAGCTTATCGAGCGGTACTGAAATTTTCATGTTATTCACGAGTAGGTGAGCCTTAGATTTTTCAATGGCTTCTATGATTCCTACTTGTTTTGTTCCAGCCATGCGTACCTTGTCCCCAACATTAAAAACTACCTGGACAGGACTGTGCTCGGGTTTTTTCTTTACTGGACTTGGTTTTTTTACGGTTGGCTTAACCGTAGATTTCAAAAAGAAGGCTCGGATTTCTTCCATCAAGGCTTCATTGTCCTTGCGTTTACGCGGACTCGGATTAAAGCGATTAAGGTATTTTTCCATGCGCTGTCCCAGTTGAATCCATTTAGCTTGCTCATCCGATTGTGTCCCTAACACTTTGGTTTTACGTGTATAGAAATCTGCTTGTTCACGAACTTTTCGGAGTTCTTCAACCATGCCTTCCTGCGCATTTTTGTGCTCTTGAATCATTTTTTGAAGGTAGCGCTTTTCTTGCTGCAAGGTAGATAGCAATTCATTGAAACGTTTGGTTTCTACCGAGAGCCGTTGTTTAGCAGCTTTTAGTATGTCGGCTGGGATACCGTTGATGCTGGCTACTTCAAAGGTAAACGAGCTGCCTGGCATCCCTAATTCTAATTGATATAAAGGTTTCAAGGATTTAATATCGAATTTCATGGCGCCATTTACCGCATGGGCTAACTCACTAGCTTTGAACTTAATCGCTGCATAATGCGTGGTAATGATTGCAAAACATCCTTTCTCGTAGAGACGTTCAAAGAAAATCTCAGCTAAAGCTCCGCCTAACTCCGGGTCAGAACCTGTTCCAAACTCATCCAAAAGCAAAAAGGTATTCGGATTGCTACGCTCCAAAAAGAACTTCATTCGTTGCAAGCGGTAAGAGTATGTACTTAGTTCATTTTCAATAGATTGATTATCTCCAATGTCTGAATAAAGCTGCTGAAAAAAACAGGCCTTTGAATCCGGGTGTACGGGGATGAGTAAGCCCGCTTGTAACATGCATTGTAACAAGCCAAAGGTTTTCATGGTAAGGCTTTTTCCACCTGCATTTGGACCAGAAATCACGAGCATGCGATGCGTTTCATCCAAGGAAAACTCTTGAGGAATCGTACGCTTACCTTGATTTCTATTGTTTTCTCTTAAAATCGGATGATATGCGAGCGTCCAATGCAAGGTTTTTTCTTTAGAGAGTGCGGGTAGGGTAGCCTCCATGTGAAAAGCCAATCTCGCCTTAGCGTTAATGACATCAAAACTAACCAAGGCCGTTTGATAGGCTTGAATCAGAGGTAAGTGAATTCTGAACTGGGCCGTGAGCGCTTTTAGAATGCGATAAATCTCTTTTTTTTCATCGTCGAATAGGCAGGCTAACTCATGATTGAGCTCCTGATTTACTTTCGGTTCGATGTAGGTTAGGCTTCCCGTTTTACTCGCGCCTAAAATCGTTCCTGGAACCCTGCGCTTAAAGCCGGATTGTACCGTTAACACCCTTCGGTTATCGATGAAGGATTCGTAGGTTTCTCCAAGCAGACCATCTTTAACAAGTTTACGCATTTCTCGATCGAAATTTCGATTGATCTTTTGACGTATAATTTTGATTTCGTGACGAATGCGTGCTAATTCCGGCGTTGCGTCATCTTTAATGTTTCGGGTTTGTTTGACGTCGATGATTTTGGTAATGCGCTCTACTAATTCATCCGTATGGTAACAGTCTTGAAAGACCTGCGACAGCGAGTGAAACGAGGCAGAATGCTCGAAGAATTTTAGATAAGCATTTACCAAGTTGCTCGCATCATGAATCCGAATGAATCCTTCCAAGCTGAGCACGGAATCTTCTATGCCTAAGAATTTCAGTTCCCCCAGGAGTTCATCAAATTCCAAAGCTGGAAAGGTTCTTTTTTGAAGAATGATATCGAGACGTTCTTTGGTTTGGTTTAACTGATGGATGAGCGATTTATATCGATTGCTTGGGATTAACTGATGCAATTTATCAATAGCGGATTTAGAAACAGCAAATCCCCCCAATTGACTGAGAATATCCGTGAACTGTAATTCTTGTAAGGTTTGACTATCCGTAAATGCAGTCGGTTTAAACATGATACAAAGCTACTCGTTATTTGGATGCCATATTGTACTATAATTAATATTATGTTAAATAGAATTATAGGCAGTTAGTTCACTCCCAACCGTTATACCCAGTTTGTAAATCATACACGTGATTATACCCTGCCTTCTTTAATTGTTTACAAGCATCTGCACTTCTTCCACCGGCTGCGCAATAAACTAAGACCATTCGGTCTTTAGGAATGATGCGCTCAACTTCCGAAAGAAAATTATCCGCGAAAAAACTTACATTTAAAGATCCCTGAATTTTTCCTTCCTGTACTTCATTGGCTGTACGCACATCTAAAATCATCGCTGTAGAATCAAGCATCAGTTCTTTGAAACGTGCATTATCCACCTTGGTTTGCGAAAAAACCTGCACTGCCGTTAACAAGATGAGGATTAATAAATACTTTTGCATGGTATGAATTTTCTTCAAAAGTAATAATTCATCCGAAATTCTATTTAACATAAGTATGAGCTGCTATTCGTTTAATGGGTTTATTCCCGTCGTTGATCCTTCGAGTTATATACATGATACCGCCTCGATCATTGGCGATGTTATCATTGGTAAAGATTGTTACGTAGGTCCTGGCGCCGTAATTCGTGGCGATTGGGGTCGGATTATTATTGAAGATGGTTGTAAAATGCAAGAAAAATAGAATAATTCATTAAACAGTCGATGTAAGTTAAGTCATACTCTCAAACATTTCTTTATCTCTCACTCCATTTACTTTCTAAACCCATAAAATCTTCTAAATGATAAATTAAGTCAGAATAAATAAATAGAATTGTTCTATCATCTACAATGGTATATTTCTTTCTTTTTTCAACTGACATTTTTTTTATTTCCGGAAAGTATTTAAGCGGTACAATGATTACACGGCCATCCTCAAACTTTAGTGAAATCTTACCTGCAATGTCGAAATTTAATTTTTCAATACAAATTTTGCTTTTTTTGAGTGATGTTGTCATTTAAGAACGTTAAAAATTTGTATGTGGCTATTTTAGGCATAATCAAATATAATTCTTTATTTTAAATTTTTCAAGTGTTATTAATTGATATAATATTATTGGAAAATTTACAAAGTCGAACAATCTTTTAAATAATAGAATTTAGTTGTAATTGGCTTAATTGTAAATTTGTAAAATTCAGGTATAGTTATAAACAACGGTTCTTGTAAATTACATATATGGCTACTTATTCGTTTAATGGGTTTATTCCCGTCGTTGATCCTTCGAGTTATATACATGATACAGCCTCGATCATTGGCGATGTTATCATTGGTAAAGATTGTTACGTAGGTCCTGGCGCTGTAATTCGCGGCGATTGGGGTCGGATTATTATTGAAGATGGTTGTAACGTACAAGAAAATTGTGTGGTTCATATGTTCCCTGGGAAACACATCACCTTTGAATCAGGTGCCCACATCGGTCACGGCGCGGTCGTACATGGAGCTACCTTGAAAGCCAATTGCCTCATCGGAATGAATGCCGTAGTAATGGACGGTGCGGTCGTTGGTAAAAACTCCATCGTTGGCGCCTTGAGTTTTGTTAAAGCCGAGGAAATCATTCCCGATAATCATTTATA
>CANHSL010000053.1 GCA_947463385.1 Flavobacteriales bacterium | reverse complement strand
TTGGATAATAAATAACCTTAGCTTCTTTATCCTTAATCTCACGCTTTGCAAAATCAATCACATCGGTTAAGGAACCTATTTCATCTACCAAACCAATAGCAAGTGCATCTTTGCCTGTCCATACCCTTCCACGTGCGATTTGATTCACTTTAGCTACAGATAGCGACCTACCTTTTGCCACACGTTCCATAAATTGGCTATAAATTCCATTCACCTCATTTTGCACCATTACTAGTTCTTCTGGGGTTAATTTACGGTTTGTAGACATCACGGAATGGTTATGGGTTTGCACCCGATCGAAGGTGATTCCTAATTTATTTTCAAGCATCTTCCCGGTATATGGAATCATCCCAAACACACCTATGGAACCGGTAATGGTTGTTGCTTCAGCAAAGATCCGATCGGCTGGCGTTGCGATATAATAGCCACCTGATGCGGCCACATCCCCCATGGAAACATAAACTTTCTTCTTTTTTTGCGTCAACATTACTTCACGCCAAATTTCTTCACTAGCTAAGGCACTTCCTCCGGGACTATTAATTCGAAACACTACGGCTTTGATGTCATCGTCGTTACGCACTTTTTCAAAGAGGCGGCACAACTTTTTGCTGCTTACGCCATCTCCATCAACTGCAACCTCACCTTCAGCAAGAATTACAGCAACGCTTGCAGTTTCTGCTTGAATTAGCACTTGACTTTCGTAAAATGCGTTTTGCGCATAGTCGTTTAATTCAGCCCATTTGATGTCGTTACTTTCAGAAACACCCGCTTTTTTCGCTAGTTTATCCATTAATTCATCTTTGTATAACAAGCCATCAACCAGCTTATGGGAGAGTGCTTGCTCCGGATTCACCACTTCCATGTTATTAATCCACGCGTTAAATTCTGACGTTTTAATGTTACGACTGGAAGAAATATCAGCAGCCAATTCGCTCCAAATCCCATTCATGAGGACTTGATTTTGCATGCGCGCTGAATCACTTAATCCAGTTAAGAAAAAAGGTTCTACGGCACTTTTAAAATCATTGTTTTGTCCTCGGATTACTTGAACTTCCACCTCAAGCTTATCCAATAACTTCTTGAAAAACACGGCTTCAGAACCTAAGCCCGTAAGCATAAAGGAAGAGGTTGGAAAGGCATAACATTGATCAGCAACCGAACCGATATAGTATTCTTTTTGAGATATTCCTTCACCTTGGAAATAAGCAATTACAAATTTATCTGATGACTTTTTAAAATCATCTAAGGCCTGACGAATCGTTCTGGCTGTAGAAATCCCACAATTCAACTCGTCGATGTCGATATAAATTCCTTTAATTTGATCATCAGATTTGGCTTGATCTAAAGCAAATAAAATATCGGATAAGCCAACGGATTCATTAAACTGAAACGCACTTGGATCAAATTCTGAATTGGTTTTCTCTTGAATGGTCCCCTTAAGTGTTACATGCAAGATCGATTTATTTTCAATCGTATAGGGTTCTGGACCAAATTCCGAGAACGAACCAATTATTCCTCCTAGAATTAAAAAGAAAAATACCAAGCCTAGCGATAACGCAATGCCTATAGCCACTAAGGTTGGCCAAAAAATACGGGAAAAAGGGATTTTTGAATCAGTCATGATTTCTTAAATTTTATTTGTTAAGTATTGAACTCAGTTTAAACGGTAAATTGAACGGATTGAAGCGCAGGGTAAGTCGAATGGATGATTTATAATTCAAATACAAATCTCCCATATTTTTGGATTGAATCAATGGGAAATATACCCCAACTACATCTCCTAAATTAATTCCTAACCCGGCATTATACAAGGTGGATACTCCTACCCCATTGTCATAAACTCCGAAATCAGCAAATGCTACAAACATATTTGGTTGAATCGGAAGTTGAACTGTGGCATTTACCGCACTTGCCCAATAGTTTGACATTCTCAAATTGTTACTCCCCGTTCTAAACCCACCCATATCGTTGGCGTATTGTGTTCCATATACATTACTGCGATTAAAATAATAGTTTTCAGCAAAAATATCTTGGTAACCTGACGCGCCAAACATTGAAATAGAATAGCGTCCCATGGTATTGTAGTATGACGATCCTGGGTTAAAGGCTAAATTATATCCACCATATATCCTGATATTCAATTTACGGGTCATTTTACGATTTAAATAAGTCAAAGTAAGCGTTTGGGTTGTTGAAATACGGGAATAACTAGCTACATCATAAAACACATCCGTATAACCAAGTACACCCTCAAATTGAAGTTGACTATCATAAGTAACTCGTCTTTTATTCCAATGAATGGAATGGTTAACTTTTAAGCCATTTTCAATTCTATAATCCATAGGCAGTAAATCTCTTCTCCACAACCATTTGAAAGTTAAATCGTGTAAAAAACCTTTTGGTGTTCGGTCTGGAACCAAATTCAACGTCAGATAAGGTGTTATCGCTAAGAAATAAGTTTGCGTTTGACCTTTCGCATCATCTTGCAGCCCAAAAGATTTAATGCTCATCCCTGCTTTGATGGATTTTGGACCTTTTGATGGAAAACACATTTTACTCAATTCAGCAAACCCTCCAACTGTTTTCCTACCAAAGGAGAACATCGGCGCGATCACATACTGAACCGGTTTGAATGGAAGTCCGAAATTATGCACTGCTATTCCGAGCATGGTACGGTCTGAATGATTAAAAGCCATCATTGGAGTCCAAAACACATTTGTTTTATTGGCTTCATGATCGCCGAACATAAATTCAAGCGTTAGCGGTTCATACCTTTTCAGTATGGACTTATTGACTAATACCCGATTATTTGATCGATTGATTTCAGGGATATTTCGATTTGGGTCGATTGCAAATTCAGTTATAGAAGGATTACCTTTAAAGATTAAGGTTGAACGTTTATCTGAAGGATTCGTCCATTGTGTTTCCAATATAGCTCCTGTCTTATCCAAGGATGAAATGCCGATCGGACCGGCCACACTTCCTGAATTCTTAACCTTTACCGTATAGGTATTCAAGGGTTCGACCAACTTAGCTTTTTTGATTTTATAATCGATTACATTTGTAGTTTGAATTAAATCCCCAAATAACCAATCGAGTTTACGACCGGACACTCCTTCAACCACGCGCTGCATATCTTCAGGGTACGGATGTTTAAATTGATATAGCTCATAGTAGCGATGCATGCATTGATCATAGAGTTCATCTCCTAGATAACTCCTTAAATACTGAAAAATCAAGCCTGTTTTCTGATACATAATGGCGCCATAATTTGCAGAACTGAAGTCCGCTGAATGCGTTTCGATGGGTTGATCTGCATCCACTACTGCTAAAAACCGATAAAATACATCTCCCATATCGTGATGATCGAGGTCGTTTAAATGGAGTTTACCACCTAACACCATGTCTGAAAGGTCTTGATTATCTGGATATTTAGTAGCAACATACCGCATTTCATTTGCAGTGTTCATTCCTTCATCCATCCACCCGTGTTGCCGCTCATTGGATCCTAAGATTCCATAAAACCAGTTATGTCCAACCTCATGAACGATAACCACTTCTAATTCTCTCGCAGAACTTGCGTTTCCAATTACCGTAATCATCGGATATTCCATTCCACCGCCCGCGCTTATTGTCCCATCTACGGCAGTAACCGCTGCATACGGATAATCACCATTCCATTTTGAATAGTAGTAGGTCCCATCATTAATGTATTCAATTGCATTTTGCCAAGTTAAAGCATTAGCAGGTGTAAACAAGGCCCATGTAGTAACGTTTCGTCCCGATTCCGGCAATTTGACTGAGCCTTTTAAGACCTTATATCGTTTGTCTGTAAACCAAGCAAAATCATGAACCTTATCTTGGACATAGCGAAGCGTTTTCCATTCGGAAGCAGAGGGTGGAAATGAATCCCTCAAATTCCCTCCTGGTAGGGCTATAATTTCCGAGATTCGTGTTTTTGTATCTTGCGCCAAGGAATCTAAAAAAGAAGCCTCGGCCGCATTCTGAAGCACTCCGGTAGCACCAACGACATAGTTCTTAGGAACGGTAATCGACACATCGAATGAACCGAATTCAGAATAGAACTCTCCTTGATTTAAGTATGGGATTGGATGCCATCCTTTGTGATCGAATACTGCAGGTTTCGGATACCATTGGGTAATTTGATAGGATTGACCTATGTGACCCAAACGAGAAATAGAACCCGACGGGATTTTAACGATAAATGGTGTGGTCAGGGTGAGTTGTTTTCCCGGTGCTAAGGGTTGGGCCAATTTAATGCGTACGATGTCTTCATGTTTCGGATGAAAGGACCATGATACTGCACTGCCATTGATTTTAAAATCCAAGGCAGACATTCCTCCTAACTTAGCGGTATCCATCATGGATAATTTCTTACCTTCTCCTTCAAGCTGCTCGGCCAAGGCACTGTTTCCATTTTTATAGGCATTCGGCCAGACATGGATATATAAAGAATCTAAGGTACTCGGAGAGTTGTTCAGGTAGTCAAAGGCAATTTCGCCGTAAAGCCGATGGGTTTTATCGTCTAGTTTAACCGAAATCCGATAATCTACTTGCTGTTGCCAGTATTGGGCATGTGCGGAATATAATGCACCTAAGAGAAAGAGAAAAAGAATGTTTTTACGCATATTTAGGATATAATTTAATGACGAACTCGTGAATACAGAGTTACAATCCGACATAAAATTAGTGAATTCCTAACGGGTTTCATAAAACAAAAAAAAGCCGTCCTAAGACGGCTTTAAAAAAAGTAACTAATGAGCTTCTTATTTCACCATTAATTTTGAAATAACTTGGTTGTTATCGTGTGACAAGGTCACAAAATATGTACCAGGAGCCCATGCGCTTGTTGCGATCGTTGTTCCGTTTGACACATTGTTTAATGTTACAACTAATTTACCCGTAACATCACGAATTTCAAGATCAACGTTCTCTGTTGTTGAAACAGAAAGTGTTACATCACCTGCGGAAGGATTTGGAATTAATGACAGGGAAAGCGTTGATGCATCTGTTAACCCAGCATAGTTATCAAAACCATCACAGTTTTCATCGATGCCGTTATCAATAACTTCAGTTGCCCCAGGGTAAACTTGGTCATTGGCATCATTACAATCTCCTGTTACTAAAGAATACCCTAATCCAAGGCTATCGCAAGAAACCAAAGAAACATTTGAACCAAAACCATCTTCATCAATATCTTCGTAATAGGTAATTGAAGGCAAGCC
Source organism: Flavobacteriales bacterium (assembly GCA_947463385.1). Lineage (GTDB taxonomy): Bacteria > Bacteroidota > Bacteroidia > Flavobacteriales_D > Crocinitomicaceae > UBA952. Next base: position 10,926 of record CANHSL010000053.1, on the reverse strand, counting down.
TTCATCGGTATTCCCATCGCAGTTATTATCTTCATTATCGCAAATCTCTACTGCACCAGGATAAATTTGGTTGTTTAAATCATCGCAATCTCCACCAACAGTCACCGTATTTGCCGGTTGCGCACAAGTTTCAACCCCTGTTGCATCATCCCCAAAGCCGTCACCGTCCGCATCCACGTAATACATATCGACCAAAGTCAACTGGTTATTCGTGTCATCGCAATCATCTCCGTTTAGTACTGCTCCCGGAGGAGTAAGGCATGAGGTAACTGTATTGTTTGGATTTCCGAACCCGTCCTGATCCCCGTCAATAAACCAAATGGTGTTCGGGTTGATCTGTGCATTTGAATCATCGCAATCCGTATTGTTTGTAGAATATCCAGCTGGTAAGGTACATGAAAGTAAGGTATTGGCCGCATCACCAAACCCGTCACCGTCGGTATCCGCATAAAACGTTTGCGGTTGAACCGAGTTAATGAATCCCCAAAGGCTAACGTTGTCGTTTCTCCACGTAGCTCCGACTGTCGATATACCCGTGATGTAGAATCTGAATGTGACTTGATTTACGTTGACAAACGCAGCTCCAAGCAAGACCGTATCATTTAATACCGCATTCGTGGTAATAGAATCCGAAGCAATATCTGCTGTAAAATTATCTATACTGGATCGCAAATGCCATGTAGGAATGGTATTAACATTACTCACTTTATGAGTAAACGTCAATTTAGTTAATGTTAAGCCAAAGCAACTGTCAGCTTGTATGGAAAATTCGTTATAATTTGCCGGATCTACTACAGCCCCTGTATTCCACGTATTGTTATTAAACACATTTGCGGCTGCGGTACAAGTTCCTCCAGTATTGGTGTAAATTGAGAAAGAGGCATTTGCCGGTTGAGTGGTTACTGTATTAGCCAATACTGGACATCCAGAAGCTTGAGTAAATTCATACATACCTAACTGTGCTGCAACAATGGGGGCGTCTAAGCCACTGCAATCTTCATCAATACCATTTCCTGGAATATCTTGTGCACCTGGATTAATGGCGCTGTTTTGATCGTTACAATCGGTGCTATTTAACACATAGCCTTGCGGTGTGCTGCACGCGGAAAGGGTTACTGCAAGATTACCATACGTATCTCCATCTGAATCTTGAAAATAGGTTACGAAAATTAAGCCTTCATCAACTGATGCATCGCAATCGTTATCTAGGTTGTCACACGTTTCTGTGTTCCCTGGATACATTGCTGCGCTGTTGTCGTTACAATCGCCGGTAGTTAAGACATAATTGGGTCCTGGGGAGTTAATTCCCACCACAAAGGTATTCCCTCCAACACCGTCTCCATCATTATCTAAGTAGTAGTTTACCGGGGTAAATCCTTCATCTACCGAATTATTACAGTTATCATCGATGCCATTAAAGACTTCAATAGCTGCGGGATTCACTGCAGCTGATGCATCATTGCAATCGGTACTGTTAGCTACATAACCTGCGGGCTGTCCACAATTTTGAATTGAAGTTGCAGCGTTTCCATACCCATCACCATCTGTATCTGCATACCATGTAGTTACCACATTTGCAAGGGCATTGTTATCATTACAATCCGTATTATTCGTTACATAACCATTAGGTTGTAAACAAGCTGTTTGTGTTACTGCCGCATTACCAAAGCCATCACCATCTACATCGGCATACCACACGGTAGTTGGATTGACCGCGGCATTGTTGTCGTTACAGTCTTGGTTATTTAATACTAAGCCTGGTTGTGCAAAACAAGCAAGAACCGTTGAGTTCGGATTACCATAAGTATCTCCGTCTAAATCTTGATAATAAGTAGTTGGTGCAGCGCATGGAGTTACTGAAGTCCAAGTAGTTCCAACACGCATTTCATCAATCTCTAAGGTTCCCGTTCCTGTAGCAGCGGTTCCGCCTTGTCTAATATAAACAGAAGCTAATGCCACAAGTGTGTTTGAACCTGAAGCGTTAAGGATTGTCGCCGCTGGTTCTGGAGACCCTGGTACAGGATTTATCCACATTGATGCAGCAATAGGCGCTGCAGCAATATTCAATTTTACCACTATAAAAACAGTTGTGCCGCAAGGGTAGTCTGTTGGATCAAAAGTGGTATTGGTTGCTCCACCACTGTTATTCGTTAAACCTAATACAAAAGTATTTGGGGTTGATCCAGCTTTTACAAACACTCGTCCGCCTAACGAAGTAACCGCTGCTCCAGCCGTAGCTCCAAATCCTGTAAAATAATCTCCAGCATTTGCATTAATATGTAGCCCTGTGGTACTTGGAACATTTAAAAGAAAGGAAAAATAAGCGCTAGTGCCTAAATTTGCCGCGGCTTTATTCACATCTTCCGTATTACCCGCCGTAAGTTGTACGCGATTACCTACAGATGCCTCTAGATTCGCAAATGATAAACTGCTTCCGCTATTAGAGGGGGTGTTAATTGTTTGAATTTGACCAGGTATTGCTCCTGAATGCGTGGTCCAACCATTGGCGTTCACCGAACCTAGAAAATTAAAGGGTTCAAAGGCTTGGGAAAACCCAGTTCCAAGAATAGCCGAAGCCATTATGAGTAATAATTTTTTCATTCGTTTTAAATTGTAGTGTAAAGTTAATTCCTATTCGGTTATAGAGCCACAAAATATTCAATAAAAAAGGGAGAAAAGATTCTCCCTTTTATTGATTTTAATTCATTTCTGGTTTTGGAAGTAACACCTTACGTGACAATTTCCATTTTTTAGTTTTTGGATCTTTACCCATCACCTTGAACCTTAGGATTTCTCCTTCTTTACACACATCTTCCATTTTGTTTACTTTTTCCCAAGAAAACTCAGAGATGTGAATTAAGCCATCTGTTCCAGGTATGATTTCCACGAAACATCCAAATTCTTTAATGGACTTGATTTTACCTTCATAGGTAGCACCATCTTCCACTTGTGGTGGGAAGGCGATTAATTTAACTCTTCTAAGTGCTTCCTCCATGCTCGGTCCGTCATTGGAAAGAATTTGAACTGATCCTTCTCCGTTTGGTAATTCCTCAATCGTAATGGTAGTTCCTGTTTCTTTTTGAAGTCCTTGAATTATTTTACCACCAGGTCCGATTACCGCACCAATCATTTCGTTTGGAATAATGATTCCCTCAATGCGAGGCGTAGATGCTTTGTAATTGTCGCGTGGCTCAGCAATGGTTTCAGTAATCTTGTTTAAGATATGTAAACGTCCTGCTCTTGCTTGATGCAAGGCCTGAATTAATACTTCATACGGTAAACCATCCACTTTAATATCCATTTGACAAGCAGTGATTCCTTTTGCAGTACCTGTTACTTTAAAGTCCATATCCCCTAAATGGTCTTCATCCCCTAGGATATCAGACAATACAGCGAATTTACCTTCATCAGCTACAAGGCCCATCGCAATTCCTGAAACGGGTGCAGTAATTTTAACTCCACCGTCCATAAGCGCTAGTGTACCAGCACAAACCGTTGCCATGGAAGAAGAACCATTAGACTCAAGGATATCAGAAACGATACGAATCGTATATGGGTTATCTGCAGGAAGCACAGGCTTCAAGGCACGAAGCGCAAGGTTTCCGTGACCAATCTCGCGACGAGAAGTTCCACGAAGTGGTTTTGCTTCACCGGTTGAGAATGGAGGGAAGTTATAATGAAGCATGAATTTCTCCGTACCACGGAAGGTAGCCCCATCAATTAATTGCTCGTCCATTTTACCACCTAGCGTAAGTGTAGTAAGCGATTGTGTCTCACCTCGTGTAAACACGGCAGAACCGTGAACGTTTGGTAAGTAATCAATTTCAGACCAAATCGGACGGATTTCATCGAATCCTCGACCGTCTAATCGTTTGCGCTCGTTAAGCATTACCCAACGAACTGCTTTCTTTTTAACTTCAGAAAAATATACCCCGATGAATTTTCCTATTTCTGCTAATTCTTCATCGGAATAAGATGCCTTAATCTCGGCTTTAATCGCATCGAATAATTCGGTACGCTTTGCCTTATTTGCCAAGCCCATTCGTGCAACCTCCTTACATTTCTCCATCCCTAATTCATACACACGCGCTTTTACATCGTCGTTATGTACTTCATGCGAATAAACTCGTTTTGGGTGAGCGCTGGCTATTTCAGCACCAAGTGCCACTTGAAACGCACATTGTTCCTTAATGGCAGCATGAGCAATTTTAATTACTTCTACTAAGTCTTCTTCGGATACTTCTTTCATCTCGCCTTCCAGCATGTTGATGTCTTTTTCAGTACCTGCGATCATTACATCCATATCAGCACCTTCCATCTCCTCTTTTGTTGGATTTATGATGTACTCTCCATTCACTCGTGCTACGCGAACTTCTGACATTGGTCCGTTAAACGGAATGTTAGATACGGCAATTGCCGCTGATGCAGCAAAACCGCACAATGCATCTGGATTATTTTGACCGTCGTATGATAACAACTGAATCATCAATTGAACTTCTGCATGATAATCATCTGGGAAAAGTGGACGTAAGGCACGGTCTACCAGACGCATAACTAAAATCTCACTTTCGGATGGACGCGCTTCGCGACGAAAGAATCCACCTGGAAATCTACCCGCTGCCGCATATTTTTCACGATAATCTACCGTTAGCGGAAGGAAATCTACCCCTTCTTTTGCTTCAGGAGCTGCAACAACTGTTGCTAGGAGCATGGTATCTCCCATTCTAACTACTACAGAACCGTCAGCTTGTTTTGCTAATTTACCAGTTTCTACACTGATTTCTTTACCACCCGTATTGATGGTTTTTTTTAAACCTATATTCATGTTTATTTATTTACTATTTTATACTTTTTGACATTAGGACTTTAGGACTTAAAGACATTAGGACTTTAGGATATACAGACTGAGATGAAGAGGTTAAACTGATAAACATTATATTTTATTCTGATTTAAGTTTATTTGTAAAAGCCCCTATTTTTCTCTGAACACTTCCTAAATCCACCAACACATTTTTAATATCAATTTTATACAGCATCTCAATTAATATCAACTGTGTTTCTAATTCATAACTTGACGAAATTGAGATTTCAAGAAATCGAATAAATTCACGAGTGGTGGTTCGCCCGGAGCCTTCAGCGATATTTGATGGTATAGAAACCGAGGCTCTTTGAATTTGAGCTTTCAAACCAAAACGCTCAACATCCGGTAGTTGTGAAGTAAGTCCATATACTAGGCTAACTAATTCCATCGAATCGCTCCAAATCGTCAATTGCCGAAAATTATGTGCCTTTTTCAATTTTTAACTTTAGTCGGTTTTTATACAAAAATTCAAATATAAATTCTTCTCCTTTTTTCTTTAAGTCCTACTTCTTGCTTTTATAAATTCAAGTCGTATGGATATCAATACTCAAATACTTTTGGACAGTAAGGCTACAAAAGTCCTTAAATCTTTGAATCCTTACATCCTTACATCCATCACCTTTAATCTTAAATTCAAATAAAAAGAGGGAACCTCGACATAGCCGATCGTCCCCTCTCCAATAAATTAAAACCCAACGATTAACGACGAAGTCCTAACTCCTTAATTAACGCACGGTATTTTTCAATATCATTTCGCTTAAGATAATCTAAAAGACTTCTACGTTTACCAACTAACAACTGAAGTGCACGTTGTGTACCGTAATCTTTACGATTTTTCTTTAAGTGTTCTGTTAAGTGACTAATACGGAAAGAAAACAAAGCAACTTGTCCTTCCACCGATCCAGTATTTGTATCGGAACCCCCGAATTTACTGAAAATTTCTTTTTTCTTGGTTGAATCTAAATACATGCCAATATTGATTAAAATAATTTTTATGTAGCCTACAAACTTTTTGTAAGACGGGGCAAAGGTATGGATTTATAATTGAATCACAAGAGAATTACTAATTTTTCAACAGACGACTTGCTTGAGCAAAAAATAACTTCATAAAAAAATGCCCCGCAGGGCATTTTCAAGCGTATAATTCGTAATTAATCCAATAAGTCCGGTGAACTTGTTTGGGTAAATGTTGCTTCATCGCCTGAGCGAGAAAAAGGTGGATAAGTATCGGTTAAATATGACATGAATGCATTTACTCGAATGTTCCAACGAATCACTCCGACCATGTATGCATGCATTCCCTCTGGATATTTACCAGTGAACAAAACAGCCCAAAATGCGATCATTCTTACGAACATTACCCCAATTTGCAAGAAGAACAAAAGAAATGCATGTGGAATTAAAACATACCAAATTCCAAACATTGCTCTTAAAAGAACTGAAACGCGGTTTGATGTTTCTGGATATTCAATGTCCAATACAATATCTGCATCATTGTGCAACATACCGAAAGCAGGATATCCATCGCTCAAATTCATTAGGCGAGCATTAACACGTAAAGACCAACGCATCAAATTCAACTGAAAGTCGAACATTGAACGAATCATTTTGCCTGTAATTAGAATTGACCAAAAATTTATAATGCCAACAAAAGAGGAAGCGATTGACATAAAGATTAACAAAAAGCCGTGAGGCAATGCAATGTACAATCCCCCAAATAGGGAACGAAGAATTAATGAGCCACGCGAGTAACTTTCTTGGTGTTTAATACCGATTTTCATAATAATTTAGTTTAAAGGTTTGCCCAAAAATAAAATAAATCATTAAAAATCAACCGAGAATAAAATGTCTATTAATGAGCTGATTATAACCAAACATTTGAGCCCTCAGAACAATTCTGACAAATATCAATTCCTTGTCTGTTTGATAATATATTTTTCCTAAACGCCTTGTAATTGTCTGAATGCCAAATCGTACCAAAGGATTCAATTGATAGTTCACCCATTGAATGCATTGCATCTTTATCAAAACAACAAGGCACTACCTTTCCGTCCCAAGTCACTACACTACCCGACCACATTCGCCAGCAATGATTACCCCCTGGGTGTTTCAATTCATAAGTGCCTTTTCTGTTTTTCTTATACCTGCTGTAATGCTCATTATCTGGCATCAAGGGATTTCCAAACTGATAGTCATAAAGTTGCGCTGATTTTATTCGAACCTCATCGACACCTAGTTCTTTTGCTTTTTCAAATACCGAAGAAATCTCATGTTCGTTTGGCTTTACTGCGAGGCATTGAAATATCAATTGTGGGGTTTTTGACTTAAGTTTTTTCTTGGCCTCTACCAAAGCTGCTGTTGCGATCCAAACTTTATTAATAGTTCCATGCACTCGGTATTGCTCATACACCTCTTGCGATACACCATCAACCGAAATAATTAACTGATCCAAGCCACTTTCCACGATTTTCTCTGCATTATTTTGGTCAATAAAATGTGCATTGGTTGAGGTTGCGGTATACATGCGGTAACGTTTTGCAGCTTTTATCATGTCCAATAATTGGGGGTTCAGAAAAGGTTCTCCTTGAAAATAATACGTAATATAAAATACAGTTTTAGAAAGCTCTTTCAACCAGCGCTCATGCTGATTGATATCCATTCTACCCGTAGGACGTGAAAATTTTTTTAGGCCACTTGGGCATTCTGGACAACCCAAATTACATGCTGTGGTAGGCTCCATACTCACATGAAACGGGAGGCCAAGGTGTAAGTTTTTTTTCATTAAGCGAGCGATGTAATAGCTTACAACTAAAGCAAGTACATTAAGCACTCGCCTCAATGACAAATACTTCAACCAACTTATTGCTTTTTCAATCATTTTCAGGAGCGAAGGTAATGAAAGTGTAGACAATTGCGCAATAGGTGATTAAGCAGGTAAATTAAGCGTATATTTGCATAGAAAATTTGACCATGCAGGTAATTCTTAAACATCAAGAAATTCATCAAAAAATTACCCGTCTTGCATACCAGATCTTGGAGCAATGCACAGAACAAGAAAAAATCTTCATAGGCGGCATTCAAGGCAATGGGTTTTTACTTGCCACACATCTTAAATCGGTGATTGACTCGTACGGTAGCCTTAATACGCAACTGTTTGAAATTGAAATCAATAAAGACGAACCTTGGGCAAGTCCTATTGGTCTTTCCATTCCTGAATCAGACTTAAAGCATGGATACATTGTGTTAGTAGACGATGTGATAAATTCAGGGAAAACCATGCAATATGCACTTATTAAATTCTTGCAACAAGCAACACATTCCATCAAAACATTAGTCTTAGTGGATCGACAACACCGAAGATACCCGATAAAAGCAGATTTTGTTGGTTTAAGCTTATCTACCACACTCAAAAACCGTGTTGAAGTTGATTTAGTTTCGGATGAACATTATGCCTATCTAACATGATACGAATAACGGAAAGCACCTCGGACCACGACAACCTTGAATCGCTATCCACGGTCGAGCTTCTCAATGGAATTAATTCAGAGGATGCTAAAGTTGCGGCTGCGGTTCAACTAATAATCCCACAAATTGAAGCCTTTGTTGATGCATGTCATCAGCGCATGTCTAAGGGTGGACGGCTATTTTATTTAGGCGCAGGAACCAGCGGTCGCTTAGGCATTGTTGACGCGAGTGAATGTCCGCCAACCTTCGGAGTAGACCATGGCGTAGTGATTGGCTTAATTGCAGGTGGTGATCACGCCATACGCAAGGCAGTTGAATTTGCAGAGGACGATGAAAAACAAGGTTGGATTGATCTCATGAATCACAAAATCAACGAATTGGACACCCTCGTTGGAATTGCTGCCTCGGGCACAACGCCTTATGTAATGGGCGCAATTCGTACTGCGAACCATGCTGGGATTCTAACCGGTGGCATTACCTGCAATCCGGGTTCGCCCCTCGCTCAAGAATCTTCCTTTCCGATGGTTCCTATTGTAGGACCTGAATTTGTTACTGGAAGTACACGCATGAAATCCGGTACTGCTCAAAAATTAGTACTCAACATGATTTCTACTGCCCTGATGATTAAACTCGGGCACGTCAAAGGAAACAAAATGGTGGATATGCAATTAAGTAATGAAAAATTGGTGCAACGTGCCATTCGTATGGTGCGGGAAGAAATCCCTGTTACTGAAGCGGAAGCCAACGCCTTATTGAATGAATACAAATCGGTTCGAGCCAGTGTTGAAGCCTATCATTTAAAAAATACAAACAAATGAGTTTTGATCCCAACGGTGTTGGCGTTGCAAATGGAAATATTTTTGGATTTCCATGTACCGAAGAAGATGCAGATCTAATCATTATTCCCATTCCTTGGGATGCAACTGCTTCCTATGGCAAAGGAACAAGCAATGGTCCTCAAGCTATACTCGATGCCTCTACGCAACTCGACTTCTTTCATCCCAAACTAAAGGATGCCTATGAAACGAAGGTATGTTTAACACCAATCTCTGACGAGTGGAAAGCCATTAACGATTCTCTAAATGAAAGATCGAGCCAATATTTCTCAGACCTGGAACTGCTTGGTGAAGGTTCAGCCCGGGAAAAGCACAAAGAAATAATTTCGGAAATTAACGAAGCACATGAAGCGCTCACTAAAAACTTAAAATCTCGTGTTGAAACCCTCATTCAATCCGGTAAAATTTGTGCTGTTTTGGGGGGTGAGCATTCCACACCGCTTGGTTTGATTCAAGCCCTCAATGATCATTACAGTTCATTTAGTATCCTACAAATTGATGCGCATGCAGATTTACGAAAGGCCTATGAAGGATTCGAACAATCACATGCAAGCATCATGTACAATGTGGTTGAATCCTGCAGTAATTTAAACCAATTGGTTCAAGTTGGCATTCGAGATTTATCAGCGGATGAACATAAACTATCCCTTACGCATCCAAAAATCACCACGTTTTTTGATTGGAACTTGAAAGAAGAAGGATTTATGGGTAAAACATGGAATACCCAGTGCGAAGAAATTATTGAATCACTTTCCAATGATGTGTACATTTCCTTCGATATTGACGGTTTAATACCCAATCTATGCCCTAATACTGGAACTCCAGTAGCTGGCGGCTTCACCCTTGAACAACTTAGTTTTTTTATGTTTAAAGTGGTTGATTCCGGTCGAAGAATTATTGGTTTTGATTTAAATGAAGTTTCTCCAGGAAGCAGTGGCGATTGGGACGCTAATGTCGGTGCTCGTGCCCTATGGCAATTGGTTTGCGCAACCGAATTAAGTCGTAGAATATCATGTTAGAACGTATCAAATACAACTTTTGGCTCTTGGTCTTTGTATTAAATACCTTGTTCTTTTTGTTCTTTTTATACCAAGCTATTTCATTTACCAGCGTTTATGCCTATCGCTGGGTTTTCTTTTTATCGCCGCCGTTTTTCACCAGCGGGATACATTTACTGATAAAATCTAGGTCTACCAAAGCGGAATGGCTCTCCGTGATTAATTTTGTCTTAACGGCTTTTTTAATTATTTACTTTAATGCGGTACCCGATTCTTTAGAAACCCGATGGACATGGTTTAGCATACCTATTTTCAACCAACTTTACATCAATACCTTTGATGTTTTATGGACGAATCAATATCGATTTAGAATCCTTGGGGTTAGCTCCATTTCCGTGCTTTGGCTTTATACTATCTTGGCTATTCTTAGCAATGTTAGCGACCTTGTTCGCTGGGTTATTCCACTGAGCATTCTAACTGGATTAATACTGATTACGGTATTGATTTTGGGATACAACGAGAAAAGGCAACGCTAATACCTACCATAACCAATGACTCGTGTTGAATAATACTTCGAATTATCGATGTCTTGAAACATTACGCCTTTGCTGCTGCTTGAATGAATCATACGTTTGGGCTTACCTGGTTCATTCACTAGGATCCCAACATGACTAACTATCCCTTCTTGTCCAAAAAAGACCAAATCACCAATGCATGCATCGGCAGGCTCAACTTTTACTGAGGATGCATATTGATCCCGAGAAAC
>CANHSL010000052.1 GCA_947463385.1 Flavobacteriales bacterium | reverse complement strand
TTAACTAACAGCTATACAAGCGCAGGACGAGTACAAATCGTTCGAATTCCGCGTTTCGCAAACTTAACCTTGAATTCAAATACGTCGATCGTTCCGAGTTTATGGAATGGTTCAACTGGAGGCGTAGTCGCCGTAGAGGTGAACGGTAATTTATTAATTAATGCGAATGCTAAAATTTCAGCCAGTGCTTATGGATTCCGAGGTGGAGTAACAGAGGACCAAACGCTGGGTAGTCCTCCAGGAAATGTCAACGACATTGGGTTTTGCGCGTCACATGTAGCTACGCAAGGTGCGGAAAAAGGCGAAAGTGTTGCCGGGTTTTATACAGAATATGACGCCATTTATTCTAGATATTGTAAAAGTGCCCCAGCTAATGGCGGCGGCGGTGGAAATAACCACAATGCGGGAGGCGGCGGCGGCTGCAACGTAGGCAATACCGCCCAAACCTATACTGGAAAAGGGGTGCCCAACCCGTTATACAATGTAAATTGGAACCTCGAAGCAGCAGGAATGGGTGGATCCATTAGTCCGGGCGGCGGAAGAGGTGGGTATTCAGGTGCTACGGTGAATCAAAATGAAAATACTGTTGGCCCAAACAACACCACGTGGGGTGGTGATTATCGTCGAAAGGAAGGCGGGCTTGGTGGCCATCCACTTACCCAGGACAATACGCGAATTTTCGCTGGCGGCGGAGGTGGCGCAGGAGATCAAAACAATGCCCAAGGCGGTAGCGGTGGTCGTGGTGGCGGGATTGCCTACATAAAAGTTTACGGAACAATTTCCGGAAGCGGGGCTATTGAAGTAAATGGCGCAAATGGCGTGAATGCCAATCCGAACGGTCAAACAGCAGTTCAAGCTTCTACGCAGAAATTCGGAAATGACGGCGCAGGTGGTGCAGGCGGAGGCGGGTCAATATATATCTCTAACGCAGCAGCAATTCCAAATACACTGACACTTCAAGCCAATGGAGGAAATGGAGGAAATCAAGTGATTTCTTTTGGAACTTTTGCTTCTTCTCCCACCATGGAAGCGGATGGACCAGGCGGCGGCGGCGGCGGTGGATACATTTCCATTTCATCAGGCACACCAATTCAGCAAGTAAATGGCGGAATTTCAGGGGTTACGAATTCCACATTTGTGCCGAATTTCCCCCCAAATGGTGCCACAGGCGGTGCCGCTGGACTTACAAATACCAATGCCTCATTTTACGATATCATAGCGGCAAACGATACCATTTGTGGCAATGGCAGTGTTACCCTAAGCGCTTCCACCATTGGCAATCCACCCGCTGGGAATCTAACATGGTATACCACCCCTTTTGGTAATACTATTGTCGCTACAGGAAATTCATACACTACCCCAGTTTTAAACACCACAACTACGTACTACATTGGAATTTGTCCCGGTTCTTTTAGAAAACCAGTAACCGTAGTTATTGGCTCGGCTCCTTTAATCAGCGGAATCCCTACCATTACGAATGCAACGTGCTTAACCCCTGGTTCAATTACCGGATTGACCGTAAATGGTGGTGCGCAACCGTATTCCTATTCGTGGTCGAACAACGCTGGAAACACCCTAAATCTAACCAATGCTCCAGCTGGCACTTATACGCTAACAGTCTCTGACGCGGCTGGATGTTCTACCAATTCAACTCCGTATACGATTACCGGAACCAGCGGGCCAACAATAAACACAACGGCTGCGGTAATTACGCCACAATCTTGCAATGGTACTTTGGGTTCGATTACTGGAATTACAACTACAGGAACAAATTTAACCTATTCATGGAGTAATAATGGAGGTAACGGCTTAAGCCCCGCAGGCTTGGCAAGTGGCTCCTATATCCTTACCGTAACAGATGCTAATGGATGCACGGCAACAAGTAGTCCCTTAACTGTACCCTTTACACAAGGTCCAACAATCGATGCAAGTCAAGCTGTATACTCGATAGAACATTGTGGACAAGGGGATGGAGGCATAAGTGGCATTATAGCAACAGGTGCAGGGCTCCAATACCTATGGACACCGGGCAACAGCAACTCGGTCAATCTGAGTAATGTGGCGACCGGACAGTATACGCTTGTGGTAACGGATCAAAACAACTGCACCGATACGCTTGGACCGCTCACCATACAAGCTTCTACCCCACCCGTTATCGATACAAGTTCAATGCAATTACTGAATGAACTTTGTGGACAAAACAATGGGGGAATTTCTGGAATAACTGTTAGCGGTGGTACAGCCCCCTTAAGCTACCTGTGGTCGAACCAACAAACTACCCTAAATATCCCGAATGGTCTAGCGCCAGGTGCTTATTCCTTGGTGGTGACTGATAACGAAGGATGTATGGACAGCATCACTGGATTAACAATTAGTTCCACTGGAGGTCCTTCCATTGATACAACACAATTGCAAATTACACCAGTGGGCTGCGCAGGGGAAGCTGGATCAATTTCAGGAATTACAAGCAATGGCAATGGAATTCAGTACAGCTGGAATAATTCCGTGAATACCGCAAACAACACCAACCTAACGGCAGGAACCTATGTGCTCACCATAACAGACGCTAATAATTGTAGTTCTACCCTTTCGGTGGTCGTTCCTCAATTGAATCCAGTAAGCTTAGATGAAAGTCAGGTTAACCTCTTGAACCCAACCTGTTTGGTAGATGGGAGCATAACTGGCCTTAGCGCATCAGGCGGAACAAATACGTACACATATACTTGGCAACCTGGAAATATCAATTCATTGAATTTACAAAATTTAACGGCAGGAAACTACATACTCACCGTGACAGATGCCAACGGGTGCAGTGATACATCAACGCTTTATACCTTAATCAACCCAAGCTATCCGAATGCGGATTTCACGTTTTCTCCAAGTGATCCAGATGTTGGAGAGCTGATAACATTTACCAACAGTTCATCTAATTATACGATTGAACAATGGAATATCAACGGCGTTACATACAATCAATCCCCATGGGATTCAAGTTTTAGTGCCGGAGTTTATCCTGTTCAACTCACGGTTACTAACGCGCAAGGTTGTCAAGACACGATTACCTATAATGTAGTGGTTTACGATGAATTAACCTTTCCAAATGTAATTACGCCTAATGGCGATTTATCCAATGATTACCTAGAAATTGAGGCCTTAAAGCCGAATTCTGAGATAAGCATTTTGAATCGTTGGGGGAATCTCGTGTATAGCAGTACCAATTATCAAAACGATTGGAACGGAACGGATCAACAAGGTGTGGATTTGAAAGAGGGTGTATATACCGTAATATTCATTTCTTCCGAGAACAAACTATCCCACTTTTACGTTCACCTTATCAGATAAACAACAACATATGAAAGCAGGATTGATTACAGGAGCATCAAGTGGCATAGGAAAAGAATTAGCGCGTATTCACGCATCAAATGGAAACAACGTGATTCTCGTAGCACGTAGAACGGAACAATTACAGGAATTGGCCAAAGAAATTGAAGGCAAGTACAACGTAAAAACACTGGTTCTTTCAGCAGATTTAGGAAAAATCGATGAAGTTCAATCCTTAATTTCGACCATAAAATCCAAAGATATTTTTGTGAATTATTTATTCAATAATGCCGGATTCGGTGGCTGGGGTAAATTCTCAGATCGATCCGCATCGGATGACCATCAAATGATTGCTGTGAATGTACAAGCCTTGACAGCACTTACCCATGGCTTTCTTCCTGAAATGATTGAAAAAAACGAAGGGAAGATTTTACATACAGCAAGTACCGCAGGATTTATTCCGGGCCCCTTACAAGCGACCTATTTTGCGACTAAGGCATTTGTTGTATCTCTTACGAAAGCGACCAATTACGAATTACGCAATACGAACATTAGTGTAACTGCACTTTGTCCGGGACCCGTAAAAACGGAATTCGAATTTGCCGCAGGTATGGGTAATGCAAAAATGTTTGAAAACGGAGCAGACGCCTACTCCACCGCACTGAAAGGTTATAAGGCGATGATGAAAGGGAAAACAATTATAATTAGTGATTTCGGATTTCGAATTCTTGTTAAGTACCTCGCTCCATTTATCCCTGAAGCCTTTGTTCTAAAAGTGGTAGAAAAAATACAAACGAAGTAAAATGTCGTAACTTTGCATTCAATGCATACCTTGCCGTTACTTTTTAATGATGTTGATGGGTACGAAGTACTTGTAATCATTTTAGTGGTGCTGATTTTTTTTGGACCGAAAAGTATTCCTGGCATCGCTAAAACATTAGGTAGAGCTTTGTTTTCTATCCGTAACGCCTCCGAAGAATTAAAGAGTGAAATCCGTAAATCCGGGGTTGATATCAAGAAGGATTTAAATATCAATGAAATCCTAAAACAACAAGAGGAGCAAATTCTTCAACCGATGGACCAGGTGTTTACCGACATTGGCAATACAATGCACTATGAAGGGACTAAGGTAAAAACGATTATTGAACAAAATCAGGAGCCGGTCTCCACCTTGCCTCTGGCTGATGAAGAAGAACCCACAGAGCCAACTAAACCAAATCAAGATAAAATTCCATCCGATGAAGTATAAGGTAGCAATAATAATGGGCAGCGCCTCCGATTATCCGATAATGAAGGAAGCGGAAGATCTTTTGAAAGGATTTGAAATTCCAACTCATGTTGAAGTAGTTTCTGCGCACAGAACCCCAGAAAAAATGGTTGCTTTTGCTAAGGCGGCTAAAACGAATGGAATTAATGTAATCATTGCTGGTGCGGGTGGAGCAGCACATTTACCAGGTATGGTTGCATCACTTACGTCGCTTCCTGTCATTGGTGTGCCCATTAAATCTAGCAATTCGATTGATGGCTGGGATAGTATTTTAAGCATACTTCAAATGCCTAATGGAATTCCCGTAGCTACGGTAGCCTTGAATGCTGCAAAAAACGCAGGAATCTTAGCGGCTCGTATTTTGGGTGCCAACGACAACGAACTGGGTGCTAAGCTTGATGCCTATGCCCTAAGCATGGAACAAGCCGTAGAGGAAAGTCAATCGAAGTTAACTCAACGATAAATCAAATACTTCTTGCGGATTGTAAGAAAATGGTCGATACCAGGTTTCCAAGATGCCCTGATTTCTTTTGGACCCCATCCTTTGTATAGTTGTTCTTTTAAACTACCGTTTCCTGCGAGTCGATTAAAGAAGGCATTCTGATCGATAAACACGGCCGAATCTCCGAGTAAGTCTCGTGCATTCGTTAGATAAAATAAATTCAGCTCATAGGTCCTTGATTGGGCCGTTTTCGATAAATCATAGCCATGGCAAATGCGATCCACGTGGGGTGGGTTTTTCGCACCCGGTTGAGGTTTAGGAATGAAAGAATATCCAGTAGCTGGAAATCGCGGATGACCGTATTGCTCGAAAGGACGAGAAGTTCCTCTACCAACACTAATGGTAGTAGCCTCAAAAAGACATAAACTTGGATACAGGGAAATGGCTAAATCTGATTTCAAATTTGGTGAAGGTGGAATTGGGAGGCTGTATTTTGATTTGTGCGTATAATTCTTGCAAGGGATTACATGAAATTGACATTGCAATGAATCCTTTAACCAAAATTCACCATTAATCATTTTGGCATATTCACCAATCGTCATTCCATAAACAATGGGTACAGGGTGCATTCCTACAAAAGACGTGTATTCACGCTCTAACACTGGTCCATCCACATAGTGTGCATTTGGATTGGGGCGGTCTAAAATAATTAAGCGCTTATGATGTTCTGCGCAAGCCTCCATCACATAATGAAGTGTAGATAAGTACGTGTAGAATCTAACCCCAACATCCTGAATATCAAAAACCACCACATCTACATCCATTAAATCAAATGCCGTCGGTTTCTTATGATTTCCATACAACGAAACAACAGGAATCCCTGTACGCTCATCCTTTGAGCTATTTATGTGTTCACCGGCGTCTCCTTCTCCCCGAAACCCATGTTCTGGCGCAAAAATCTTAACTAAATTAATCTCTTCACAAAGCAGGGTGTCAACAATATGAACGCCCTTTATGACCGAGGTTTGATTGGCTACTACAGCTACGCGTTTTCCTTTTAAACTATCCAAATAGAGCGACATACGCTCTGCACCAGGATAAACCGTCTTCGCATCCAATGGATCAGCGAATCCGGAAGCATTCAGTACCCAAACAAGTAAGAAAAGGGCAAGGAATCGAAATAAAATCGGATAATTTTCAGGACCTTGTAAAAGGCGCATTAGATTCCCGTATTTTTGGGAAACAAAAGAAAACAAGGTGTCTGTAGAAATTTTCATTGCAAAACGGATTCTTACGAATCGCTCGCAAGGTATAAAAGTTTCGCGTCCCATATTGCGTATAGCAGTAATAAGTATTTCACTATCCATTGTTGTAAACCTCTTAACCCTTGCCGTAGTAAATGGATTTCAAAATGAAATCCGAAGAAAAGTCACTGGTTTTTCAGCACCACTTTTTATTCAAAACGAAAACAACGCTGACTTTTATGAATCTGACCCGATTCACTCTTCGAAAATGATCGAAGACATCCTTTCATCGATTGATGATATTCAAGGATTCAATCGCGTAGCCTATAAACCCGGATTAATTCAAGCGATTGGTAAACGCACGGATGTGATAGGGCTCGTTTTTAAAGGAATTGATAGCGCCTACAATTTTACGTTTCTCAAGGAACACCTAAAAGAAGGAAAAATTCCTGACTTTGCGAAGGAAGCGTCCTCTTCAGACATCTTAGTTTCCGCACGAATTTGCAAGCAATTAAACCTCAAACTAAACGACGAGGTTTCTGCCTTTTTTGTAAAGGACTCACCGATCTCAAGAACATTCAACATCGTTGGAATTTACGATACCGGATTCGAAGACTACGATGAAAAATTGGTGATCTGTGATATTCGCGTAACACAAAAATTAAATGATTGGGGCATTAGTGGACAACTGGACTTGTGGGATTCTCTTGTGAATAATAAATTCGTTGTTTCACTCACCCTGCAAGGAAATCCATCCAACCTCAGTTACGACTGGGGAAAAGGGTTAACGCAATTCCGTGGACAATATCTACCTACGGAGTTAAGCGATACCACCTTGCATTTAAAACTCTATGAAACTACAAGCCAAAACAAAACTCAACTAATTGATTCACATCGAATTAATATCCGTTACTTAAATACAGCTAGAACAGCTGCGGGCGCTTCAAGCGAGCCCTACAAAGAAATACTGGATGAATCTGGTCTGCATTATCGATTCTATTATCCTGTAAGCAGCGAGGAAACGCGAATTTATGAGGTGAAGATAACTGCCGGCAATGGCACGTCGGATGATTTTATTTCTGGGTATGAAATCCATACCAAGGATTGGTATCGAATGAAAGAAACCAATAAAGACATAACTAAACCAATAAAACTCATACCAACAGAACATGGAGAAATGGTTAAAGTGGTAAGTATTTTTGATTTAGAGCAGGATCTTTTCAACTGGTTGGCTTTTCTTGACATCAACGTGGTTATTATCCTAGTCCTCATGATGCTTATCGGCATAATCAACATGGGTTCTGCCCTCTTGGTACTCATTATAATTCGGTCCAATTTTATTGGATTAATGAAAGCGATGGGCAGCAGCGATGGACAACTTCGCCGAATTTTCCTAATTCAAGCTGCTTATTTGGTGGGAAGCGGAATGCTCATTGGAAATCTGGTTGGCTTAGGAATTTATTGGATCCAACGGTATACAGGCATTCTAAAACTAAATCCAGAAGTATATTATTTGGATAAAGTACCCATGGAATTAACATTCAACTCCTTCTTATTCCTTAATATCGTAAGCTTTGCGGTGTGTATGATCGCTTTGTTGCTCCCAAGCGCATTGATCGCCCGAGTCAACCCAGTAAAAACGATTAAGTTTAATTAATCTCTGGAAAGGCGTCGTCTGTCAGCTTCCTTCAAAAATATCTTGCGAATACGTAAACTGTTTGGTGTAACTTCCGCATACTCATCGCTTTGAATGTATTCTAACACTTCTTCTAAGCTCATGATTTTTGCTGGGATAATTTTGACCTTATCATCAGATCCGGAAGCACGCATGTTCGTTAATTTCTTCGTTTTAGTAATGTTAACGGTCATATCTCCGGCCCGCGCATTCTCACCAATTACCTGTCCTTCGTAGATGTCTTCATTTGGATTGATAAAGAAACGTCCACGCTCTTGTAGGTTGTTGATAGAATAGGGAATTGCCGTTCCTTGCTCTAAGGAAATCAATGAACCGTTTTGACGACCAGGAATTTCACCTTTATACGGCTGATATTCTAAGAATCGGTGCGTAACGATTGCTTCACCTGCAGTTTGTGTAAGCAAGTAGCTTCGTAAGCCAATAATACCACGTGAAGGGATTAAAAACTGAATAATCATTCGACCGCCTCTTGGCTCCATCGAAGTTAATTCACCTTTTCGTTTAGATACCGCTTCTACGGCTGTACCGCCATATTCTTCTGGTAAATCGATCGTTAACTCTTCTACGGGCTCGCATCGTTGTCCGTCGATTTCTTTAAAAATAACTTGTGGTTGTCCTACTTGAAGCTCATACCCTTCTCGACGCATGGTCTCAATCAGTACAGATAAATGAAGTACTCCCCTACCGTGCACCATCCAACGGTCTGCTTTGTCCGTATCAATCACACGTAAAGCGAGATTCTTCTCTAATTCTTTATGCAGACGTTCCTGTATATGTCTTGATGTCACGAACTTACCTTCTTTTCCAAAAAATGGAGAGTCATTAATGGTAAATAACATGGACATGGTAGGCTCATCCAATTCTATGGTTGGTAGTGGATCTGGATTTTCAGCATCACATACCGAATCACCAATATCAAAACCTTCCAACCCTGTAAGGGCACAAATATCTCCTGCTTGAACTTCAGTTACTTTTCGGCGCTCAAGACCATCAAACACATAAACCTCTTTGATTTTATGTTTTTGTAAGGTACCGTCACGTTTTGCTAAAATCACCGGTTGATTCTCTACAATTTTACCACGGCTTAATCTACCAATGGCAATTCTTCCGACGTACGAAGAATAATCTAAGGAGGTGATCAATAATTGCGTATTACCTTCAGGAATTTCTCTGGGTTTGAAATATTCCAACATTTTGTCCAAGAGCGGAGTGATATTTGTAGTTGGATTTTTCCAATCTTCCGACATCCAACCATTTTTAGCTGAACCGTAAATCGTAGGGAAATCTAACTGTTCTTCGGACGCATCCAATTCAAACATCAAATCAAACACCTTTTCATGCACTTCTTCCGGCGTACAGTTCTCTTTGTCCACTTTATTGATGACAAGCAATGGATTGATACCCATAGCCAAGGCTTTACCTAATACAAACCGCGTTTGGGGCATGGGACCTTCGAATGCATCAACAAGGATACATACACCATCTGCCATGTTTAAAACACGTTCTACTTCCCCACCAAAGTCGGCGTGACCTGGGGTGTCAATGATGTTAATTTTTGTGCCTTTGTAGGTAACGGATACGTTTTTAGAAACGATGGTAATCCCACGTTCACGCTCTAAGTCGTTGTTATCTAAAATCAATTCACCTGTTGGACGATCGCGTTCATTCAACACGGAACCTGCTTCGATTAATTTGTCTACTAATGTTGTTTTGCCGTGGTCAACGTGCGCAATAATGGCAATATTTCTAATTTCCATACCTTAAATCCTATCTTCGTTTTTTTGTAAAATCATTTGATGCTGACGGTTTGCGATCTCCGCCGCCTCCGAATTTGCGATCTCCGCTTGAACTTCTGGATCCACCACCTCCGGACTTGCGCTCTCCGCCGCCTCCGAATTTACGGTCGCCTCCGCCAGAACTTCTAGCACCTCCGCCTCCGAATTTACGGTCACCTCCGCCTCCGAATTTGCGATCTCCACCGCCACTGCTGCGTCGTCCAGAAGAAGAACCACTGCCCTTTCCTCCTGCAGAAACTTCAACACTGATGGTATGTCCTTCGAATTCCGCTCCGTTCAATTTTTTGAGTACCTTATCTACATGTTCATTGTCTGTATCAAAGAAGGAAAAAGAAGCCATGATGTCAATCCGACCAACATTCCCTGATTTCAGGCCTGTTGTATCACAAACAACACGAAGTAAGCCACCGACATTCAATCCGTCGCGTTTACCAAGGTTAACAAAGAAGCGTGTTTTGTTCTCATCTCTTCGACGTTCACCGGTACCACGTTCACCAAAACGATCTGCTTTGGAGCCCATTCCTTTTTCGGCGCGCTCTGAAGCATTTAAATCTCCTGCTCGCTCATAATATTCTATGAAACGGTTAAATTCTGCAGAAACAAATAATTTAATCACCTCTTCCTTGGATAGGTCTTGGAAATGACTAAACATGTCCGGAAGGAAGGGTTGAATCTCTTTTTCTCTAATGGCCGTTGATGTCACTTTTTCAACTAATTTCTTGAGCTGAACTTGACAAATCTCTTGTGCATTCGGAATTACACCTTTCGTGAAATCCGTTCGCATTTGACGTTCAATTCCTTTTACTTTGAATAATTCTTTCTGCGTTAAAAGGCAAAGCGATTCTCCTTTCTTACCCGCACGTGCAGTTCTTCCGCTACGGTGGGTGTAGTTCTCAATATCGTCTGGTAGGTTATAATGAATTACATGGGATATAGAATCCACATCAAGTCCACGAGCGGCTACATCGGTTGCCACTAATAGCTGTACTTCCTTACTTCTGAACCGAGCCATAACCATGTCACGCATTCCTTGGGAAAGGTCTCCGTGAAGTGGTTCCGCATTATATCCGTCTCTACTTAATTTTTGAGCAACATTTGCCGTTTCGTTCTTGGTTCGACAGAAAATTAAGCCATAGATTTCAGGATTAAAATCAATCAATCGCTTTAATGCAGGGTATCGATCTTTCTCATACACCATATAATAGATGTGATGAATGTTCTCATTTCCTTGATTCTTGTGACCAATTGAAACCTCAAGCGGTTCAGACATGTAGTTTGCTGCAATGGCGGCTACTTCTTTGGGCATCGTTGCCGAAAACAACCACACACTTTTTGTATCGGGCGTGTATTTTAAGATATCGTCGATATCCTCTTTGAATCCCATGTTCAACATTTCGTCTGCTTCATCAAGCACAACAAATTCAATCTCGTTTAACTTAATCACCTTACGGTTCATTAAATCCATGAGACGACCTGGTGTTGCGACAATAATATCAACGCCTTTACGAATGTCCGTGATTTGTTTTTTAATATCTACGCCACCGTAAACTGACACTACACTCGCATTTAGGTATTTACCAAAGATTTTTAAATCGTTCGAAATTTGCAAACAGAGTTCACGGGTTGGACAAATAATTACCGCTGTTGGGTAAAGTTGGCCTGGTTCGATTCGACTAAGTAAGGGCAAGCCGAAGGCTGCTGTTTTACCTGTTCCTGTTTGTGCTAGTCCTACAAAATCGCTTTCTTCTTGGAGTAGATGTGGAATCGCTTGTTCCTGGATGGGTGTTGGTTCGGTGTACCCGAGCTCTTTGATAGACTGCAGCACCTCATTCCGCAATCCCAACGCTTCAAATGTCATTGATTTCTTCTAAAATTAGGTGCAAAGGTAGGGATAATATAATGGAACTTACTATTATTTTAAAATGAAGCCAAAATGATAGAGTGAAATCGGAAAGAATTTCTAATTTTGGCCAAAATAAAATATATGGACTTACAAGGAATCATTTCCATCTCTGGTCGCCCAGGATTATTTAAAATCGTCACGCAAGGAAAAAGCAATGTAATTGTGGAATCGTTGATTGACAAAAAAAGATTTCCTGCATTTGCGTCGGAAAAGATAAGTTCCATAGAAGACATTAGCATTTTCACTTATGAAGAAGATGTAAAACTAACGGATGTTTTTGCTACATTATTAACGCAAAATGACGGTAAAGAAGGCATTAATCACAAAGTAGAGGAAGCGGTATTAAGAAAGACTTTTGAAGGTGTTCTTCCAAATTACGACATTGACCGTGTTTATCTGTCTGATATTCGTAAAGTATTTCAGTGGTACAATTTACTACTGAAAGAAGGATTATTGAAGAAAGAAGAAGTTGCGGTTGAGGACGGAGAGAAGCCAGCAAAAGCGGAAAAGGAACCTAAGAAAGTAAAAGCTGACACTCCAAAGAAGCCTTCAAAACCGGCAGCTAGTAAAGAACCCAAAGCGGCGAAACCGGCTGTAAGTAAAAAAGCACCTGTAGTTAAAACGGGGAGCTCTAGAGGGAAATAGCGTTAATCTTTTTTAAAGATACTTCCGACCTCTTTACCGATTTTACTCAAGGTATCCATTCCAATACCAATGGCATTTCCGGATATGTCTTCATATTCTTTGAAAAGGTTTTCCTTTTCTTGTCCAGGAATAATAAGAACTCTATCGTTGTCTTCGTATGCTTTTTGAACCTTTGCCAAAAATGGA
Source organism: Flavobacteriales bacterium (assembly GCA_947463385.1). Taxonomy (GTDB): domain Bacteria; phylum Bacteroidota; class Bacteroidia; order Flavobacteriales_D; family Crocinitomicaceae; genus UBA952. The sequence continues at coordinate 4,032 of CANHSL010000052.1, read as the reverse complement.
TCAAGTTCATTAACATAAGATACAGATCCAGTTCTTGCTCCAACGGCAATTACAAAGTCATTCTCCTTGCGATCAGCAAACATAAAGAAATCTTGAATTTCTTCAATTGCTATGCATTTAACACTGGCATCGAGCTTATTTGCAGCAGCAACCTTAAGGAATCTTTCATAGGTATTTGCATGCATGTAGGCCAACATAGGAATTTTCAATTCATGCGCCAACCGGAATACGCGCTCAACCCAAGAAACAAAAGAATGTTCCAATTCGGCAAGTAAGGGTGCAACTACAACGATTTTTTCATAATTAACAGAAGGACGTTCCACTTGACAAAAGAAAATGGTTTTATCGCATGAGTCCATCAAGTGTGCTCGATCATCCCCTACTATCCGTTTAATTAAATTGATTTTATTACTATCGTTAACCATTACCACGTCTGCAAACAACTCCTTAGAAACACGTGAAATTCCAGAGGAAATATTTAAATCAATTGTAGCGATGGTATTTAATTTGGTTTCATACCCAGAAAAATGCTTAACAATTTCCTCAAGGTTCTTTCTCGATTTATGAATTATGCGTTCAGCAAAACTAGAAGAAGGCAAAACACTTACAATCGAAATCGGATTAATGACCTTAGGATCTGAAACCTGCAGAGCGAATTCCAATAATTTCTCATTTCCGTTTAACTCATTCATTGCCACCACAAGATGCTTATTTCTAAGTTTAGTCTCATACACATCATCCTCACCTTGATCTGAAATTTGTATTAAAAGTTCTTTTCCGGCATGTTCGGTTACAAACGAAGCGGTCATGCACGTAAATAAGATGAGTAAAATTGTACCATTAACGATGTTTATATCAAGTATGTGGTCTTGGTAACCAACCATAATAATTGCCAAGGTTGCTGCTGCATGAGACGTACTTAACCCGAAAATTACTTTACGTTCCACCTTGGACATGTGGAATAGAAGCTGCGTTGCCAGGGCGGCTAACCACTTAGAGAAAATAGCAAAAATCGTCAAAACGGCAGCGATAACTAAGGGCCAAGCTCCTTGAAAAAGGGCGCGGTAATCAACTACCATACCCACAAAAATCAAAAAACTAGGAATAAAAAGTGAATTACCAATAAAATCAATTCGATTCATAAGTACCGAATTATGCGGGATAAATCGATTTAAAACTAAGCCTGCGACGAAGGCTCCGATGATGTGTTCAACCCCAGCAACTTCGGCTAAGAACGCAGAAAAGAAAACAACGGAAAGCACAAAAATATACTGAGAGGATTTCTCACTATCTAGTTTCTTTAAAAACCAACGCGTAATGCGCGGCACAAGAACAAACATGATCACAGAAAAGAATGCCAAGGAGGTTAGCAAACGAACCCAGAAATTGAAGTCCAACTGTCCCTTCGATGCGCTAGAAATGATAGCTAAAATGATTAAAACAGCCGTATCTGTTAGAATTGTTCCACCAACGGTAATCGCTACTGAACTATGCTTAGACAGGCCGAACTTGCTCATGATTGGATAGGCGACCAAGGTATGTGTGGCAAACATACTTGAGGTAAGTAAACTGGCTAGTGGGGAAAGATGCAATCCGTAATAACACAGCGGATATCCAAGTAAGATGGGAATGAAAAAGGTAAATAACCCGAAAAACACACTTTTTTTATAGTACCGTCGAAACTGATTGAGATCAAGCTCGAGCCCCGCCATGAACATGATGTAGAGTAATCCTATGGTAGAAAAAAGCTTAATCCAACCCTCAGCAGCCAACGAATTTTCACCGATAACTCCCAAGCCTTTTGGACCAATAATAATCCCTGATAATATCAACCCAATGATGCCTGGAATTCTAATGCGTCGAAGGACGATTGGAGACAAAAGAATAATAAAAAGCATCAAAGAAAAAACCAATACTGGATTAGTAAGTGGGAATTGAAATTCCGAAAGGAGATGCTCTAAGAAATAATTCATTTAAGCAAAAGTAGGTGATAAATTTGTTAATTTATATCGCAAAGGAAATTCTTATCCTTTTATTGACTTGACACACCTAAAAACTCGCTAATTTTTCTTTTTTAAACAGTCTTCTGTAACAGTTATAAATCCAATTGAGCCGTTTTTCATCGTTCGGGAAATCCGAATACCACCTTGGTGTTCCGGTAATTATATCATGAAATTCTTGCTCAGTAAACTGAAGTTTCTTGGCAATGTATTTCATTTCAGAGTGGGCCCGTTCATCGGTATATGGCTTTACCTTAAGAACTTCTAATGCCTCTAATCTTGTAACTGTTCCTGCACAAATTTGGGAGGACAAGGTAGCCTTTCGGTAATCAATGTTAAATTTTTCGTAGAGGTAATAGGATTGTATAAATCCGGTGTATTTGGATTCATAGTGTTTTCCTCCATACGCTTTCCAATCCAATTTTTCCTTCAGGAATTCGATACTCTCTGTCTTTTCAAACGGAAGATAATTCAAGAAATATATCATGTGGATACCTTTAAACACCTTGTAGTATGTTTCTCTTAGAAAACCAAAGGTTGGAAAAGTCTTCAATTGAACCTTCCCGAAATTTGCACAGATGTATTTAAAATAGGTAAGGTCTTTGGCATTATAGTGCCAATGTTTTGGAAGAATTCCTTCGGTAGCAAAATTACCACCGCTCAAGATATACGTTACCCCGTATTTTGCTGCTATTTTGTGCAATACGGACAGAATCGCAATATCTGTTGGCGTATCGGCTTCGGGAATGCTTGCCTTCAGAAATGCCCGTTGAATTTCTTTAAATTCTTGCCAATCCAACACCACACATTCATAATCAATATCCAATTTAGTTGCAATATTCCGAATATTCTGGTTTGCCTCTATCGAATTCCATCCGTTATCCATATGCACAGCCAAGACTCTTAGTCCTAATTCTTTAGCTTTCCATGCAGTATAGGATGAATCTACACCCCCACTTAACCCAACAACGCAATCATAAGCTTTTCCGACACCATTCATTTTAATCACTTGAACAAGCTTTTCTAGGGCAAGATCACTTTCAAGGCCTTTATAACTGTAGTTAGCGCGTTTGTTTAGAAATTCGTTGCAGTGATTGCAATTCCCTTCCTTATCAAAATAAATTCCAGGGTCACTGGTATCCATTACGCAACGGTTACAAAGTTGATAAGGTACAAGATGCTCAATCATAATTTCGCACAAAGATAGTTCCCACAACACTATCTTTACACATAATTAACAATTATGTTAAAATAAAAGTTTTAATTCTTCACTGGATGGGTAATTAATAAGCACTCCCCTATTTTTTCCTTGAAATACAAACAAACTGCCTGCACCATAGCCATTCAGATTCAATGTGTGATGTGCGCGTTTTATTTCGTCTATAGAACTAAGCCCACCAATACCGGTAACGGGAATCGAAAGTTGGCGTGTAATTTCAAACAGCAACTCCTGGTCCAATCCCATAAATGTTCCGTCTCGGTCTACTGATTGAATCAGCAGCTCACCGGCTCCATAGGCTTCCATTTGTTTAGCAAATTGAAAAATATCCGTATTCGCTGTTTTTTTTGCATTTTGGTACACAAGCTTTTGTTTTCCTAAAAAAGTACGCTTAACATCAATACAAACAACGATAGTAGATCTCCCAAAACGTTGACTGGCTTCCCTTACAAAGGCTGGATTAACGGCTGCTATCGAACCTAATACGACACGTTCCGCACCTACTTCTATGAGCTGTTGAATTTGATCTATGGTTGAAATTCCACCACCAACTGAAAACGGCATGTTCGCCTCCTCTCCTATTTCTCTTACCAAATCGATTGAGATGCATCGATTTTCAATGCTTGCATTAATATCTAACAACAACAATTCATCTGCTTTATAATCATTAAACAAATGCACCGCATGCATCGGATCACCGATATACGTAGGCGAAGAAAACTTAATTGTTTTAACAAGGCCTTGACCTTGCAATAATAAACATGGAATTATTCGTGGACGATACATGAATTAATGAAATTTGAAAGAATGCCT
>CANHSL010000051.1 GCA_947463385.1 Flavobacteriales bacterium | reverse complement strand
GGCTGTCATGATAGTATTACAAAGACTATAAATATTTCACAAATCGCTGCGCAGTTTACCATGTCGAATGATTCGGTTTGTAGAAATGATAGTTTGCTTCTTTTTAATGCGAGTACCTCTTGGAATGCACATCCATTAACCAATTGGTCTTATGCCATGGGGAATGGACAAACCCTTACTTCAGGTCCAAATCCAGCCTATGTTTACACTACACAAGGTCTTTATAACATTACACTTACAGTAACAAATAGTGTTGGATGTACTGCGCAAATTATGCATCCTGTTCGTGTATTGAATATTCCATTCCCAATAATTTCTGCCCAAAATGCGGTGGGTTGTTCTCCCTTTCCAGTTACCTTCACAAACAGTTCAATGGCAGTTGGAAATGGTATGCCATTGTCGTATTTCGTCACTACATTTTCTGATGATAATACTTCCGTGACTACGAATGCCGTGAATCAGCCCATTAATCATACGTTTAATGGAAACGGTACATATTATGCAACAATGGTGGTTTATGATGTATTTGGTTGTTCTTCAACTCCGGCTACTGTGCCAATAACCATCACAAAGCCAACGGCTAATTTCACCTTCCCATCGGTGGTGTGTGCATCAGATACCAACCTCACCTTAAATTCATCTACTGGTGTTGGAAACCTATCCTATGCATGGTATGTGAACAATCAAGCGTTTGGAACTGCTCAGGATACAGGTATTATTTCTGTTGTTTCACCGAATCTTCCGGTTAGTCAATTGAGTAGTACCTTTAATTTATCCCTTGTCGCCATTGACACCAATGGTTGTGAGGATACCTTAACCCAGTTAGTTACTGTTTCACTACCGCATGCGATTCCAACCTATAGTTTTAGTGGGGCAGTCTTAAATGCTAATGGTGAATATGCGTGCCCACCTTTATTCGGAACCTATCAAGATTCTTCCCAATCTTACGGAAATATCGCTGCATGGAATTGGGGCTTTGGGGATGGTAATAATTCAATTTTAGAAGACCCAAGCAATACCTTTGTCATTAACGGGGCGTTTGATCTTACGCTTCAAATTACCGACCAATACGGATGTGTTGATGACACAACAGTTAACAATCACGTAACGATAGGTGGTCCGCAAGGGGTTCCAGGTTTTGTTCAAAACCCAAACCTGTGTGCGCAAGGTGCCGCATTCCTTGTACAAGCACCGGTAAACGTAGATAGTTTAATTTGGAATATGGGTGATGGTAATTTTGTTTACAACGAAACCAATTTTGTATATAATTACGAAACTCCAGGGTCCTATCAGGCCTCTGTTACGCTGATAAGTCCGGATGGGTGTGAGATTACCACCATACTTGATTCAGTTACGGTATTTGACGACGGATTGGATGCGGATTTTACAGCGAATCCAATGCTTGTGGATCAAAACGATCCGGTAGTTTTTACCGATCAGTCAACCTTTATCGCTAGTCCGATTGTAAGTTGGACCTGGGATATCAATAACGACACTACATATACCCTAAATAATAACGGTGCTCAAACAACCAGCTTTAGTTTAAGTGGTCCTTATACCATTACATTAACCGTAGTCGATCAACAAGGATGTGAGGATTCTTATTCATTAGTAATCAATGTAAAAGACCCCGACTTAATTATTCCCAATGTGATCACACCGAATGGAGATGGGGTAAATGATGAATTGGTCTTATCTGAACAGTTTTTCAAAACGTATCAAGTACAGATTTTTAACCGTTGGGGCCATATGGTTTACATGATTAAAGATCAAACGGGTATCGCACTTTGGGATGGAGATACCTCTGAGGGTGTTCAGTGTACGGATGGCGTTTATTTCTACCGAGTAATTGGAGAAATGCTCGGAGGTACAGCAGTGGATCGAAGTGGATTTGTAACGGTTATTGGTTCAAAGTAACCCCAAGCGTTTAGCTTGTTCGTACCCTTCATCGATACCAAGCGTTGAAGAAGTAGCCGCTTGAACTGCAAGGACATCACAACGCTCATTTTCTGGATGACCGGCATGTCCTTTAACCCAATGAAATGTAAGTGTATAGTTGGGATGTAGTTGAAGGTATTTCCTCCATAAGTCTTCATTTTTCTTTCCTTTGAATCCTTTTTTCTCCCAGCCCCATACCCATCGTTTTTCAATGGCCTCAATTACATATTTTGAATCTGAATAAATATGAATGGGGTATTTGTTTGTGTTAACAAGTTCCAACGCATGGATAACCGCCCATAATTCCATTCGGTTATTGGTAGTGAGTCTATAGCCTTTAGATACTGTTTTTTCGTTGGTTCCAAATTTCATGACAATACCAAATCCACCGGGGCCCGGATTTCCTCTCGAGGAACCATCCGTATATATTTGAATGCAATTAGTCATGCTTTTTTACTCTATGGGATTGGTCCTTAATAAAACTCTTCCAACCACTTCCTTTGGCTTTGTTGTGTTCACCCACTCCTTTTGAAAACACGTGACAAACAGCGACCGCTAATCCATCCGTGGCATCCAGATACTTAGGCATATCCTCAAATTTTAACAACGATTGCAACATGGCAGCAACTTGTTCTTTAGAAGCGTTTCCATTGCTCGTAATGCTCTGCTTAATTCGTCGTGGAGCGTACTCTTCAAAGGGAATATTATGATTTAAACATGCTGCAATAGCTACTCCTTGTGCACGACCTAATTTTAGCATCGATTGTACATTCTTACCAAAAAAGGGTGCCTCAATGGCCATTTCATCTGGTTTGTACTCTTCAATCAAGCCATTTAAACGTTCTAATATGCGTTTTAACTTATCGGGATGGGTTGGGAGTTTATGCAGCTGCACAATACCAAAGTTCAAAAGAGAAATTTTTCCATTTTTGACGTGGATTAATCCATATCCTAACACCGTAGTTCCGGGGTCAATTCCAAGAATTATTCTATCTTCAGCCATTGAAAATGCAAAGGAAAAGTAAAGCTACTCAATTTAATGCCACGCTTGAAGTCTTCATTAGATTTCTTTTGCTTGCTTGCTTGTTGACAATAAGTTATCAAGTGTTCTATAAATGGCTTTCTTTTGAGGCGATTAATGTCACTAATTATTTATTTATTTTTTGTGCATTCCTGTTATTTCCTATAAACTTTTGGTTAGAATGGAAGCGCTTTCAGCGGAGTGTGGATCAACATGACATACCTCAATCCGATCAATCCCATGCGTTTTTTCAGGGGGTCGTTGTTTCCTTTTTCACGCCGGTATTTATTGCAACTACCTTTGGGCGTTTTGGAATTAAAGACCGTATGCGAAATCTCCAATGGATGGGTGCTGGGGTGCTTACCGGATTGGCTCAATTTACAGTAACCATGTGGTTTGCTTTTGGCGGTTCTTTATACCTTTTTGGAGTAAATCGACTTTTTGTGACCTTGGCTTTTTTCGGTGTTGGAGCATTGAGTTTTATCGGCTATTTTTTTAAATTCAAGTTTCCCCCACGTTTCATGCGTTGGAAACTTATTCGGGATTTTCAAGCGTTGCCTCCCTCACCGAATAAAGGTCGAATTTTCATGTTCAGTATGATTCGATATGCTGTGTTTTCAGTTCAATTTCACTTGATATTGATTGGTTTTGGCGTTCCCTTTGGCTTACAACAAGTCTTTATTTTAATGTTAAGCTACGGATTGATAACCTTGTCTCCTTCAATTTTGTTCGGTAAAATCGTAATTCGTGAACTAATTGCTGTGGCTGTATTTTCTTGGTTTGCCTATCCTAAAGAAGAAATTATGTTGACCGCTTTTTTTACCTGGGGGTTTAATGTGGTGCTTCCCGTTTTATTTGCCTTAATACGTATATCGAGTACATGGAAAGCGCGATTTTTCTCTTAATATATTTATTCTTGCTGGCATTAATAGTTGGTGTTGGTGGGACAAGACACAGGTTCAAGGCTCGGTCGAAGACCTCTGAAACTATTTCATTAGAAAAAATAACCGTACTAATTCCATTTCGGAATGAGGCCGAATCCTTACCTAGGATCATTCAATCGATCAAAAATTCAGTTAAACTTCCGTTTGAAATTATTTTTATTAATGATCACTCAACTGATACTGGCCTTGCTTTCCTTCAAGAACAAATTAATGAATTGCCCATCACCATAGCATCCCTTCCAGATGTAAAATTCGGTAAAAAGGAGGCACTGAGATATGGTATGGAACATGCCAATAGCGATTATTACCTCACCTTAGATGCAGATGTTTTTTTTGGTCCAAACTACTTTGCTGAATTAGAAAAGCTTCCAGTTGCGGACTTATGGATTCTGCCGGCTATATTAGTTGGACGATCCAAGAGACAGCTATGGCAAGAAATTGATTTACATATCATGAATGCCATCAATGTTGGGTTGTACGGGCTATTTCGGCCAGTGATTGCAAGTGGAGCGAATTTATTATATAGTAAACGTGCGTTTTTAACGGCAGATGATTACTCCTCACATCAACACATATCAAGCGGCGATGATTTATTTCTATTGCGAGATTTTAGAAAAAAGGGAAAGGATATACGGTTGATTTCAGATCCCTTACTTGCGGTATATACCTATGCGCCTAAAGGGCTGGTTGCTTTTTTGCATCAGCGCATCCGATGGATTTCAAAAACCAAAAAGGTCAAAGATCATTTTGCTACAAGCTTAGGGGTAATTCAAACGGTACTATCTGTTACTTTTTACACCTTATTGGGTGTTTATCTATTCAAGGAGCAATACTCGGAAATGCTGTTTTTGTTATGCGTAAAAACTGGGCTAGATTTGATTTTTTATGCGGGGTATTTTTTTAGATTTAACCGAATTTTAGTGTGGTTGTTGATCCCCGGATTTCAAGTAATATTTCCTTGTTATAATTTGATTTTATTAATACTGATCCCGACCTTTAGAGCCAAATGGAAGGAGAGAAAAGTGGTTGTTTAAGTCCTGCTTCCTATGATTTTTCGTACCTTTGCACATGCGAATTCTAATGGTTTGTTTAGGGAATATCTGTCGATCACCGTTAGCCGACGGTTTATTGCGAAACAAGGTATCTGAAAAGCAATTGCCTTGGATGGTGGATTCAGCAGGCACCGCCGCTTACCACATTGGAAACCCTCCAGATCATCGAATGATTCAAACCGCAAAGTCGAACGGCATAGACATTTCAGAACTCCGAGCTAGACAATTTACCTCACAAGATTTTACAGCGTTCGATCGCATCTATGTAATGGATCAAAGTAACTACAACAATGTTCTTCGTTTAGCGAGTACGAATGCCGATCGGCAGAAAGTTTATTTACTCCTTGATCACCTGTATCCAAATAAGCAACTGGAGGTTCCCGATCCGTATTACGGGAACCAATCTGACTTCGATGCGGTATTTACCCTAGTGAATGAAGCAACAGAAGCATTAATAACTGACTTAACAAATGACAAATAAAAAAGGCGCCCTTTGGTTAATCCCTAATACCCTTGGAGGTGAATCTACCACCGATATCTTACCTCAGCACATTACAGAGATTATTAGTGAATTACGTCATTTTGCGGTGGAAGAAATTAAATCTGCTCGACGTTTGTTGAGAAAACTAGACCGAAATTTTCCAATTGATGAATGCACGTTTTATCAAATGAATAAACGTTCTTCGAAGGATGAGGTAATGCAAATTTTATTAGCGATACTAGGCGGGCATTCGGTAGGGGTAATCTCTGAGGCGGGATGTCCTGGTGTTGCAGATCCGGGAGCAGAGTTGGTTGCTCTCTGTCATTCGCAAGGAGTTTTCGTGAATCCCTTGGTTGGCCCTTCATCGTTTTTGTTAGCCTTAATGGCTAGTGGTTTCTCAGGACAATCTTTTACTTTTCACGGGTACCTTCCGAAGGAACGGAAAGACCGAATTAAAAAAATGAAAGATTTTGAAATGGACACACGCAGAACCGGTGCTACCCATTTATTTATGGATACCCCTTTTCGAAATATGAATGTGTTGGAAGATTTATTAAACGAATTGGGTGATACCTGTGAATTATGCATCGCAGCAAATCTCACACTCCCAAATCAGCGAATTCAAACCATGAGTGTTAAAGATTGGAGAGAACACGCCAAAGATTTGTCTAAATCACCCGTAGTATTTTTAATTGGAAAATCTCAAATGTCATGACATTTAAAGAAGAAATAACCCAAGGAATCCCATTGCATTTGCCTGAACATCCTGGTTTTGATGCCCAAGTAAATCATGCGCCAAAGCGTAAAGCAATACTTTCCGATCCAGAGAAAAAATTAGCATTACAAAATGCCTTGCGTTATTTTCCTTCAGCCCTACATCATGTGCTTGCCCCTGAGTTTGCGGAGGAATTAGCTGAATTTGGGCGAATTTACATGCATCGCTATCGCCCTACGTATCCAATGAAGGCTCGTTCAATTGATGAGTATCCAGGAAAATCAGTAGAGGCTAAATCGATCATGTTAATGATTCAAAATAATTTGGATCCCCGTGTGGCACAGCATCCCCATGAACTAATTACATATGGCGGGAACGGCGCCGTTTTTCAAAATTGGGCTCAGTATTTATTGACCATGCATTATTTGTCGATCATGACAGATGAACAAACCCTGGTTATGTATTCAGGTCACCCCATGGGACTCTTTCCTTCGCATCGCAACGCACCACGTGTTGTAGTAAGCAATGGGATGATGATTCCAAATTATAGTAAGCCAGATGACTGGGAAAGATTTAACGCTTTGGGCGTTACTCAATATGGACAAATGACAGCGGGTTCGTACATGTATATTGGACCTCAAGGAATCGTTCACGGAACAACGATCACTGTATTAAATGCGCTGCGTAGATTTGCGACCTCAACTAAGAATCCAAATACAAAATTATTCGTCACTGCTGGTCTTGGTGGAATGAGTGGCGCACAACCAAAAGCAGGGAATATAGCCGGTGTCGTTAGTGTTACTGCAGAGGTGAATCCAAAAGCGGTGCATACGCGCCATTCGCAAGGTTGGGTAGATGAAGTGATTACAGAGATTCCGGCATTATGTGAGCGTGTTTCTCGAGCCTTGGCTTCGAATGAGGTTGTCTCGATTGCCTACCTCGGCAATGTAATTGAAGTTTGGGAAGCATTCGCTGAACAAAACATATTTGTGGATTTGGGTTCTGATCAAACGTCCTTACATAATCCGTTTGCTGGTGGATATTATCCCGCAGGGATGACCTATGAAGAATCTAATCAACTGATGGCTGAAGATCCAGCTAAATTTAAGGAGCGGGTTTATGATTCGCTTCGTCGTCATGTGGCAATCGTAAACAAGCACACCGCGCAAGGAACCTATTTTTTCGATTATGGTAATGCATTCTTGTTGGAGGCTTCTCGTGCTGGAGCTGACGTGATGGCTTCGAATGGATTGGATTTTAAATATCCTTCCTACATTCAAGATATTTTAGGTCCTTTTTGCTTTGATTATGGATTTGGTCCTTTCCGATGGGTATGCGCTTCTGGCGATTCCGACGATTTGAAAAAAACGGATGAAATTGCACGGCAGGTCTTGGAACAAATGCTTGAGGAAGCACCCGATGAAATTAAATTGCAATTAATGGATAACATCCAATGGATTAAAGGGGCACAAGAAAACCGCCTAGTGGTTGGATCTCAGGCACGTATTTTATACGCTGATGCGGAAGGACGAATGCGAATTGCACAAGCGTTCAATGAGGCGATTTCCCGTGGTCAAATAGGTCCAGTAATTCTCGGTCGAGATCATCACGATGTTTCCGGAACTGATTCGCCATTTCGGGAAACAAGCAATATTTATGATGGCTCAAGATTCACAGCCGATATGGCGATTCAAAATGTGATTGGCGATAGTTTCCGCGGGGCAACATGGGTTTCAATTCACAACGGTGGAGGTGTTGGATGGGGCGAGGTAATTAATGGTGGTTTCGGCATGCTCCTGGATGGATCAGATCGCGCCGCTGTTAACCTGCAAATGATGCTTCATTGGGATGTCAACAATGGCATTGCACGAAGAAATTGGGCTAGAAACCCCAATGCAACTTATGCCATTAAACGCGCCATGGAAATCGAGCCAAATCTTAAGGTCACATTACCTAATTCCGTTGACGACCACTTGTTGGATTCGATGTTTTAGGAGGTATTCTTATTCCTGCAACCAATCGAATGGTATAAAAGTATTGCTTGTAGGCAAGCTCATTAAACGTGATCGATTTATTGTCAAAATTTGCCGCCAATAAGAAGAATCGCTGATTGTTGGAATAGCCCCCCACCAATCGAATGTCATAGCGTGGAGCTAACCCAAGAAAGCCTTGAACTCCTGTTTCTAAGGTATAAAATTTGGATTGTACTACAGGACCTAGTCCAGCCCACCCTGAAATTTGCCAATTATTGATGCGGTTTGCGTAGGCATAGCCAGGAATGATTCCAAAATCAAGTGCTGAATAAGCCTGAGCTGAGGTTTTACTTTGTGATTCGTCTTGCAGCAATGAGGGAATAATTTCGCCCGATTCATTCGTCGCACCAAAATAATTTAAAGTGCCTTTTAAATACCATGTATGCACTTGTTTTTCAAAATGGGCTCTTCTGCCTTGAAGCGCATTCATCTTAAAGTCATCGTGATTAAAATACCATAAATTCAACGCGAGATTAAGGGAACCAAGTTCTGGCAAGATGTTGTTTGGGGTATTTTCCGTTAAGCTCGAATCAAAAGTGTACGCATTTTTTATGGCGTATCCCTGAATTATCCTAAAATCTAAATCTGTATACAATCGCTTGAAGTTATAATCAAACCCAAGACAAAATTGCCTCGATTTTCCGAAGGTTTCGGTGGATCGTACCCCTGGCAACACAGGAAATGCGACGCGCATAGAAAACCATTTGTAGGCATACGCAAGACCTAAAATAGGTTTGAAGTTGTTTTTGTATTTCAATTTACTGACCTCATATGGAAACGGATAGCTGAGGTTGAATGGTGCTGGGCTGATTCCCAAGTCTGCGTATAAAACGTGTTGATTTTTAAAATCATGAATAGCTATAGGTTGATCTTGTGCACGAGCCTGTCCGAAAAATGCAAGTAGGAAAAAGGATATTAACGATTTCATGATTATCTATTCATTACGCGTTAATGGGTAATGGGTTGCAGTTTAAAGGACCAATTTTCCACTTTTTTTGTCGTAAATTTACCCTGTGAAACGATTATATAAATACTTACTGAATACACTGCCTCGTCCCTTGTTGATTCGATTGAGCTATATATTCAAGCAATTTGCACCCTTGTTATATCGAGGAGATAAGGTGGAGTGTCCCGTGTGTGACCGTAAGTTTTCGAAATTTCTTTCTTATGGCTCCGATGTCGCACATCGAGATAATGTGCTATGTCCCTATGATTTAACCTTAGAACGTCATCGATTAATGTGGCTGTATCTTAGGGATTATAGTAGCTTTTTTACTGCCCCTTCCTTGTCGGTATTACATATGGCACCTGAACAATGCTTTATTGAACGTTTTAAAAAGCAAAAAAACTTAAACTACTTAACCGCAGATATTGTTTCTCCAATCGCAGATATGCATTTTGATTTACATCAAATCCCCTTGGAGGAAAATCGCTTTGATGTGGTGTTTTGTAATCACGTGATGGAGCACGTGGATGATCCGAATCAATGCATGCGTGAGTTGTTTCGTGTGATGAAGCCAGGGGGTTGGGCAATCATGCAAGTACCTCAAGATATTTCTAGAGAGAAAACATTGGAAGATCCTACGATAACCTCTCCAGAAGACCGTGAAAAATATTATTGGCAAAAAGATCATGTACGCTTGTTTGGATTAGATTATCCGGATTACTTAAAACGTGCAGGATTTGAAGTAGAAGAATTTTGGCTTAAGGATCATTTGAGTGCGGAAGTATTTGAACGATACAGAATTTCCGCCGATGAGGTGCTTTACATTGCAAAAAAGAACTAACATGAAAACCTATTTTTTAGCGCTACTTGTAATACTAACCTTGGGGTCCTTTACAGCCCAAAAAGACATTTTTTTACACATTAACCCAACATTCAATAATACAGCATTTGCTTTAAATACTACCTACACAGGCATCGATGGTGTGGCCCTTAACATGGATCATTTCAATTATTACATTTCGGATATTAAACTTTTTCATGATGGGGGCATCCAAACCAATATTGCCCCTGCTGTATTTCTATTTACTCCCGATCAAGTAGGATTTTACTTAGGGAATTATAACATTCAAGACGTGGAGAGTATTCGCTTTATGGTGGGAGTGCCTTCACGGTTGAATACCCAGTCAGGTGCTGAAGCGGTTGATATTTCATCTTATCCGGATACTCATCCCTTAAGTTTTCAAAATCCAACCATGTATTGGGGGTGGCAATTTGGATACATGCATATGATTGTTGGGGGAGAGGCAGACAGTAATAATGATCAACTTCCTGATGCGTATTTCGAGATGCATAACCTTGGCGACCATAACCAACGGACCATTCAAATGCCGGTTGTTGAGACGAATACAAATGCAAGTCAAATGGATATTTATTTGGCGTGTCAGGTCGATCAATGGTTAAGAGATATGCCTTTATCCTCGGTTGGCGTGTTGCATGACCAAACGGGTCTAAATGATTCGGTTATGGCTAATGTGTTAACCTATCCCGTATTTATGCAGCCACAGACAGCTGGCATGAACACCGGTACTTCCCCAAAATTTTGGGTGGAGGGGGCGTCCATTCATTGGATGGAATTAGAACATGCATATTTTAAGGTATTTGATTTATCAGGTCGTTTGGTATCATCTGGAACCATGAATGGAGCAAGTGGTGAGTTTACCTTGGATTTGAATGCTGGGAATTATTTCGTCACGGTGTTTGATTCAATGCACCGAACGATCCTAAGTAAGCAATGCATCATCTCACGTCCGTGATCAAGTTAGTTTTCCTTGGTGGTATCTTCATACTTTTGTGCTCGTGCGAGTCTCCTGAAGATTTGACTAAGGAATATCCATTCCCTTCGGATAATCAACCATCAGCGGAGAAAATTGAATTGGGTCGCGCCTTATTTTTTGATAAGCGATTGTCTCTTGATGAATCCATAGCATGTGCTGATTGCCACAATCCTGCGTATGCGTTTACTGATCGAAAAACAGTGAGCGAAGGGATACAGGGGAAGCACGCTGAGCGCAATGCCCCAACGCTTTTAAATAGTGCATTTTTACAAACGGTAATGTTTGACGCCCACCTTAAGACCTTAGAGCTTCAAGTAATTGTTCCAATTCAAGAAGCCACGGAAATGGGGCATAATATGAAACTGCTGATTCCTAAATTACGTGCAGTTCCTGCCTATCAAAAGGCAGCCAAAATCTTGTTTAACCGTGATTTTGATGCATGGGTATTAACCCGAAGTATTGCTGCCTTTGAACGAAGTTTACTGTCTTTGAATAGTCCCTATGATCAGTTTATGAGGGGTAATAAACGGGCAATGACAAGTGATCAACGTGCCGGAATGAAGCTATTTAATGCACTGTACTGTACAACATGTCACCCCGCACCTTATTTCACCAATTTTAAAGCCGAAAATAATGGGCTATATACAGATTATGGAAATGACAAGGGCCGATTTAGGATAAACCTCGATAGCGCGGATATTGGGTTTTTTAAAACTCCAACACTAAGAAATATTGAGTTAACTTATCCGTACATGCATGACGGCAGTTTGAAAACCTTAGATGAGGTGATTGGCCATTACTTAGCAGGTGGAAAGCATCCGAAAGGCCAGCATCCGAGTATTTTACCCTTCCAACTTACGACAAAGGAAAAGAAACATCTTGTCTCATTTTTAGGTGCCCTAACGGATACGAGTTATCTTAAAAATTTTCAATCATATGCTCCTTGATCAACTTACAGAACGCTTTGAAGCACCAATTCAAACCATACAGGTAGGGAATGAAACGATAGGTTTTATAAAACTCAACGGAGCGCGCGGTACGGTTCTTTGTACCTTGGATTTGGGGGATTATCAAATGCCAGTTCCGACGATATATGAGTCAGAGGCACGCATTGAATTATATTTCTTGCTCCCGGAATATTGGGAAACAAGCATAGAAAATGAAGTGTTTAATTGGGCTGTTAACCGCTTAATTGCAATAAAAAATTATTTAAAAACAGACCATTGGGCCATTTCAGGTCACACCTTTAGTTTGGGGGAACTTCCTACGAGTAGGCTAAAAGAAGTTGGGTTCTCTGCACTTCTACTGATGGACCCACTGGCTGTGGAGGAACTTAAAACGCCCCTGCAATTGGGAGAAAAATCCCGCTATTTTAAGGCGCTATGTCCAATGTTTAAAATGGAAAAGGATGTGAAAGAGGCCCGCGGAATGGATAAATTTATGATTCGGATGATGGATAAAGGCGTCACGGAGAAATTGGATGAATTTAGAGAACCTATCATTAAACCCCGATTTTTATTTTGGAGATAAGTAAAGGTAAGGAACAGTGGGCGGCTTTTGCTTTATTATTAGTTAATCTGATTTATGGGGCAAGTCATGTGTTAGCAAAAGGTGTAATGCCTGTGTTTTTATCTCCAACGGTATTTATCTTATTTAGAGTTGTAGGAGCGGTAATACTTTTTTGGATGCTTATTCCATTCGTGAAGCGTGTTAAGATGCAGAGGCGTGATGTTATACGCTTAGCTGCTTGTGGATTATTTGGTGTAACGGTAAATCAGCTCTTGTTTTTTCACGGGTTGAATTCCTCCTCCCCAATGAATGCAGGAATAATTATGGCACTCAATCCGATCATGGTCGCAGTACTTTCATTTTTTTGGTTAAAGGAACGCTTGACGCGAACACAATGGATTGGAATTAGTATCGGTGCGCTAGGCGCAATTGCATTAACAACCTATGGTACAAAATCCGTTCAGGCACAACTTGGAGATTTGTTCCTGCTTGGGAATTCATTAAGTTATGCGGTGTATTTGTTATTAGTTAAACCACTCATGCAAAAATATCCTCCCTTAGTGGTTATCACATGGGTTTTCACGTTTGGAACCTTCTTTTTGCTTGCCTTTCCTCCGTTATATGGTGATATAAAACAAACGGATTTAAATACGATTCCTTGGTTCATTTGGTTGAAGATAATTTATGTGGTGGTTGGAGTTACTTTTTTAACCTATTTACTGACGGTAGTAGGCTTAAAATATGTGAGTTCTACGGTGGCCTCTGCATTCATATACGTGCAACCGATCTTTGTGATTACGTTTTCTTATTTGTTTGCCCTAATAGGTTGGTCAGCGGATTATACAAACCATATAACGCCTTCTAAACTTGTATTAATGGCTCTAATTTTTTACGGCGTTCATTTAACCCTTGGAAAGCGTAACTTTGATAAAAAACAAACGCCATGAGAAGAAATACCTTAGCAATAATCGCATTAGTTTTTGTAGTTATAAATGGGTTATCTCAACATCAAGAAGGCTTGAAGGATGGCGAAAAACTAAGGTTCATGGTTTCTCATTAATCCTTTTGTTCTATTTTCGTGCATGCGGTCTCGAATTTTTATACTCCTCATTAGTTTAGTTTCTAGCTCTACAATCATTGCTCAAAAGCAAGTAATTGATCACAATGCCTATGCACGGTGGAATCGAATCGATAAGGTAAAGCTTTCTAATCAAGGCGCTTGGTTAACCTTTGAAGTGTTGCCCATGAAAGGGGATGGATACTTGCATTGGCAGCATGTTCCTGGCGGAGCTAAAGATTCTATGTTCGCTGCTAAAGAGTTGCAAATGAACGAATCGGGTTCCTTAATGGCTTGGCGACGCACTCCGGGTTATGATACCTTGAGAACCTGTGAGATGAATAAAATAGATAAAAAGAAATGGCCAAAAGATACCATGGTCGTTTATAATTCAATCAAGGATACGCTGCGGAAAGAAGCTCAGGTTAAAAGATTTCAAGTGGCGGAATCTGCCGATTATTTGGCGTTTTTAAAAGAACAAAACGATAAACCTCAATCCTCTACGGTGGAATCCCCAAAGAAATGTTGGTTTCATAAGAAAGAAAAACTAACTGAGCAAGTCAAAGAAATCAAATCAGACGGGACCACGTTGGTTTTGGAAACCTGGGATTACCGCTTATTTCGAGTGAATAATGCGACCGATTTCTTGTTGTCAAGGCAGGGGAACTTGGCTTACATTACCCAAGAAAAGGGAAAACGAGACACCTCAACGCTTTGGGTTCTTACCCCGGATGCACTCTTACCCATCAAGGTAGGTAATCAGCACTTCAGCATTAAAAACCTTCAATGGAATAAAGAAGGGACTTTCCTAGCTTTTCTCTATTCTTCAGACACCAATAAGATTAAGCAGTATGAATTGGGAGTTTACTCTTTACTCAAGGATTCCTTGATTACCTTCGGCGATTCAAGCACCACAAAATCCTACGGTTTTAAAGGAATCAATGACAAGGTTCAACCCACATTTTTTGATTATTTACCTTATGTGAAATTTACGCTCAGCGATCGAATTGTTTTTCAGAAAGATACCTTGTTGGAATCAGAAAAAGTCCGCTTAGACCTTTGGTCTCCGCAAGATCTAACGCTACAACCCCAGCAATTACTGGAAATCAAAGACGGCGATAAATCAGGTGATATGGTTGCCATGGATTTGAATGATTTTACTGTAAAAATGTGGTGTCCAGATTCCTTACGAGGAGCTTTCAACGTTCACCGACAAAGTAATTTCACTTTGGTGTTCGATGATCGACCTTACGCCATTCAAGCACAGTGGAAAAACCCATCCCTGAACGATGTGTATCGCTTAGACCTTCGAACAGGAGAACACGTGCTACTTAAAAAGGCAGTCGCCTATGTTGGGCATCTATCCAACGATGGGAAGTCTTTTACCTATTTCGACCCGAACCGTAAAAATCACTATGTACTTCAAATCGACCAAAATTTGAATGAAATCTGCATGAGTTGTGCAGTGAAAGAACCTTGGGAAGAAGACCTGAACGGACAACCCATGGATCCGGGTCCCGCAGCAACCTATGGGTTCAATGCGAATGGTGACGCCTATTACTATGCTTCGCAAGATAATATCTATGAGTTTGATATACGCACGAAAAAGAATCGTTGTTTAACCTTCGACGATACTAAAACTACTGATTGGGAATGGATTAAATGGAATTCGGACTCAATCAATGTAGCATGGAATAGTGGTTATTTTCAAGCGAGGAATCGCACCACAAAAAAAGTATCTATTTGGACGGCAACGCCTTCATTTTTACTTGAAATGGTGGATCGGGGAGATTTTAAAGTATTGTCTTTCACTAAAGCAAAAGATACATCCGTATATGTGCTCCGTCGCATGCGGGTGGATCAGTTTCCTGATGTTGAAGTTGGTGGAAATTTAAGTGTATTTAAACGGGTTTCTTGGGCAAATCCTCAACAGTCAACATACAATTGGGCGACAGCTGAACTTGTTCGATGGAAGAGTTATAATGGAATTAATTTAGAAGGAATTGTATACAAACCGGAGAATTATAACCCGTCGAAAAAATACCCACTCCTGGTATATTACTATGAATTGAATGGAGATAACTTACATAGTTATCGTGGTCCCGCACCAACAGCAAGCACCATAAATCCAACAGAGTATGCATCAGCAGGATATGTAGTATTGATTCCAGATATTCGCTATAAACCAGGGTATCCAGCTAAAGGTGCGTATGATTGCATAATGAGTGGAACCGATTACATGCTTAAAAATTATTCGATCGATTCTACACGTATGGGCTTGCAAGGTCAAAGCTGGGGAGGGTATCAAACCGCCCAACTCATAACCATGACTAACCGATACAAGGCGGCAATGGCAGGAGCACCAGTAAGCAATATGTTCTCCGCTTACGGTGGTATTCGTTGGGGGAGTGGCTTAAACCGCCAGTTTCAATATGAATCTTCGCAAAGTAGAATTGGGGCAACCATATGGGAACGCCCTGACTTGTACCTAGAAAACTCGCCAATTTTCCATTTGCCTAAGGTCAATACGCCCTTACTCGTAATGGCAAATGATAAAGATGGTGCCGTGCCGTGGTATCAAGGCATTGAGTTGTATACCGGACTTCGCAGGTTGGGAAAACCTTGTTGGATGTTAAACTATAACGACGATGACCATAACCTAACGCGTTTACCTAATAAAATGGATTTAAGCATTAGAATGCGTCAATTTTTTGATTTTTACCTAAATAATGGTGAACAACCCTTATGGATGAAAGAAGGAATTGAAGCGCGAGAAAAAGGAAAAGAATTTAAGTATTAACGGATAATTAATATCACTATGGAATACCTAAAGAACTTCATTGACGGGGCCTATCATGCGCCAGTTTCTGGACAATATTTAGACAATGTAAATCCAGCAAACGGAGAAGTTTATTCCCAAATTCCGCGATCAGGAGCGGATGACCTATCGATGGCAGTGAATGCCGCTGAGCGTGCCTTTCCCGTGTGGTCAGGGATGTCCGTGAATGAACGAAGTGCGATTTTACTGCGTTTAGCCGCAGGCATAGAAGCACGCATGGATGAATTTGTTGTGGCAGAATCTCGGGATAATGGTAAGCCCGAAAAGTTAGCTGCACATGTGGATATACCGAGGGCGGTATCGAATTTTCATTTTTTTGCTACGGCAATAGAACATTTTTCTTCCGAGTCACATTACATGGAAAAGGTTGGGATTAATTTTACTACCCGTCGCCCGATAGGAATAGTCGGTTGTATTTCACCGTGGAATCTTCCCTTGTACTTGTTTTCTTGGAAAATCGCTCCGGCCTTAGCGGCAGGAAATTGTGTGATCGCTAAGCCAAGTGAGATTACGCCTTATACTGCTTACTTGCTTGGGGAAATCGCGAATGAAGCGGGAATGCCTGCTGGTGTATTGAATATTTTGCACGGAACGGGCCCGGAGATTGGGAATGAAATGGTGGCTCACCCGAAAATTAAGGCAATTTCATTCACCGGTGGAACCGCAACAGGTCAACACATTGCTCGCGTTGCCGCACCCATGTTTAAAAAACTTAGCCTCGAATTAGGTGGAAAAAATCCAACTATTGTTTTTCCAGATGTGGACATAAAACAGACTGTAAAAGAAATATTCAGGTCATCCTTTTCTAACCAAGGTCAAATCTGTTTATGCGGATCAAGAATTTTTGTGCATCAAGCTATTTATGAGGAATTTAAAACCTCCTTTGTGGATTGGGTATCTTCCGCGAACGTAAGTTATCCCGCAGATCCTAATGC
>CANHSL010000050.1 GCA_947463385.1 Flavobacteriales bacterium | reverse complement strand
GCGCAACCTCACCTACTTCTTCCGTGAGCATCGCCATGTTCGTTAAAGGATCAAAATAGCGGACACCGTTCTCCTTAATCCACTGATCAACTAAGGCTTGTGCTTCATCTATTTTCATATGCTTTCATATATTGTTGCACATATTTCCCTATGATATCAAACTCCAAATTTACGCGGTCACCCAAGGCAATTTGATGAAAGGTTGTATGCTCGTATGTATAAGGAATGATACAAACACTGAATTGATTCGGTCGGGCATCGACCACGGTAAGGCTTACACCGTTTACCGTAATGGAACCTTTTTCTACCGTCAATTGATCACCCTCGTACGTAAACGTAAATTTCCAACTCCCTGCTTGGTCTTCAATGGCATTGCAAATTCCTATCGTATCCACATGACCTTGAACAATATGCCCATCGAGCCTGCCGTTATGCTGCATACTTCGTTCTAAATTCACTAAATCTCCAACCTTCCAGTCGGCAAGATTTGTTTTCACAATCGTTTCATGAATCGCAGTAACTTGATATTCCGCGGAAGTTGGATTGATATGAACAACGGTCAAACAACACCCGTTATGCGAAACACTTTGATCCACATTAAACGAAGGCGCTAAGGCAGTGGTTAAGGTAAGTGTAATGTTGTTTTGCTGCTTTTCAAGTTGAACCACACGTGCCATTTCCTCAACAATCCCTGTAAACATTATTTAGTTGTTTTGATTAATAAATTTATACCCAACTCCGCGTATCGAATGGAAATATTTTGGGTGTTTTTGATCTCCTTCAAACATCTTTCGAAACGCCAAGACAAAGTTATCAATTGTTCGGGTCGTAGGGTATACATCCTCTCCCCAAACTTTATCTAATATCTCATCTCGAGATAAAACCCGGTTTTCATTTTCCACAAAAAGTTTGAGTAAGGACATTTCTTTTTTTGACAAGGTGTGGATTTCTTCAGTAGTTGAATTCGTTACCTCCATGGACTCAAAATCAAGCTCAAATAATCCAAGTTTATAGGAACGTGTTTGTTTTGGAATCAACACCTGAATTCTCAACATTAATTCTTCTAAGTTAAATGGCTTTGCCAGATAATCATTGGCACCGGCCTTCAGTCCTTCTATGCGGTCAGAAGTGTTTCCTTTTGCTGATAAAAATAAGATGGGCACATTGCTAAGGGACCGAATTCCTTTGCATAATTCTATACCGGAATGTCCCGGGAGCATGTTGTCAAGCATAACTAAATCGCAGGAAATTACGTGTTGCATGTTTGCCATAACATGGTCGCCGTGTGTATAATTAAGGATGCTATATCCTTCCTTAACCAGGTTAAATAAAATGAACTCCATCAAGATTGGGTCGTCCTCAACGACGCAAATTCTCACCATTTTTTGAACGTTAAAAATTGTATATTTGTGAGTGAAATTAAACAAAATCCTTTCTCTATGAAAAAACTTTTACTCGGATTCATTGGCGCTTTTGTGCTAACTGTCTCAATTCAAGCGCAAGTTCATGTGTTTTCAAAACAGGTATTTGGCAAAGAAGTACCAACAACTGAAGTTGCCGCGCCTAATTTATTCCAATTACAACAAGAGGACATTTTACGTGACAAACAAGGCCTGCTCTATCGAATTGGTGTAGCGAGTACGGTAAATATATCCCCACAAAACGCAGGGAGTTGGACTACCCTAGCGAATGGAGACCGTCAATGGAAATTGCGTGTTAGCTCGGAAGGGGCTGAAGCCTTAAGCTTTTTATTTCAAACCTTTAAAATCTATGGTGCAACAACCCTAGAAATTAAAAATAATCAAGGGGCTTTACTGCACCCGGTATTAACTCAAAAAGATGTAGAAGATCACTTCATGTACGATGCCGCGCTTTGTAGTGGAGACGAAATGGTTCTTGTTCTGACCGAACCAAAACATGTCACTCCATCCGAATTATTCATAGACCGAATGATTTACAACTATCGCGCGACAGGAACAAGTACCGAAGAAAAAATTAATGAATCTGAGGCGTGCGAAGTAAACGTAAATTGTACTCCGGTTGGTGATAACTGGCAAGATGAAAAACGTGGGGTTGCTCGAATCTATGTGGTTGAAGGAAACCAAGCTGGGTGGTGTACAGGTTCACTGGTAAATAATTTAGCAAATGACTGTAAGCCCTTATTTTTAACGGCATTGCATTGCGGGGTGAATTGTTCTGCTGCAGATTTCAATCAATGGAAATTTTACTTTCGCTACGAATCACCAAACTGTACCAATCCGAATACCGCAGGAACCTTAGATGACTATTTCATCAATGGGTGTGTGAAGCTTTCAGATTCTGGTGATGGCGGAGGAACGACAGGTTCTGACTTTTTGTTGGTGCAATTAGGTACAGCAGCAAATCAAGCAACTACGATTACTACACTTAAATCGGCCAACTTTAATGCCTATTGGAACGGATGGGATGCAAATAATACCGCAACTACCGGCGGAACAGGAATTCATCACCCCGCAGGTGACATCAAAAAGATTTCTACGTTCAGTGGAAATACTGTTTCAAGCACGTGGGGAAGCACGCCAAATACTCACTGGAGATTGGTTTGGACAGCAAATACAAACGGACATGGTGTAACGGAAGGTGGTTCCTCGGGATCCCCCATATTTAATAATTCCTCAGGAAGAATTGTTGGTACACTTACCGGTGGTGGCTCTTTTTGTAATGCGACAAATCAACCCGATTTTTACGGTAAAGTTTCTTACCACTGGATTTCCAATGGCTCAACAAACAACCGTCGCTTGAAGCCATTCCTGGATCCAGCGAATACGGGCGCATTAACGCAAAATGGTTCAGCCGATCCATGCTCGTCTCCGTCGATGCCAATTGCAAATTTTATTGGAACACCTACAACCGTTAACGTAGGAAGTAACGTATCATTCACCGATCAATCCACTGGAGTGCCTACTTCATGGGCTTGGACCATATCAGGAAGTGGTTGGGCATACACAAGCGGTACCAGTGCAACCTCACAGAATCCTGTTGTTACCTTTAATACGGTTGGTCAATATACAGTAACGCTTGTCGCTACGAATGCGATGGGGAATGATTCAGAAATAAAAACTAACTATATCAATGTTGTACAGCAAACAGGTCCTTGTACACCATCTATTTCAAATGCTTGTGATGAATTTATCGGAGGTGTTCAGTTGAATACCTTAAACAATACCAGTTCATGTACAGCAGGTGGATACGTAGACTATGGCAATATGTCTACTACCCTAGCAAAAGGAACCGCGTATTCTGCAACAATTACCCCTGGAATCACAGGCCAAGCAAATCCCGGTGCATACACAGATGACGAGATTGCTATTTGGATTGATTACAATAACGATATGGATTTCAATGATGTCGGTGAGCAAGTTGGATACGTATTGGTTGCTACGGGATGGAGTAACGTATTTAATTTTACCGTTCCAATGTCTGCCACAACCGGTGCCCTGAACATGCGCGTACGTATTTCTTATTCGCAGGATGGGGCCATTGACCCATGTGCTGTGGCTACCTATGGTGAAACAGAAGATTATACAGTTACCTTAACTGGTCCTGCTGGTATGGACGGACTAGACGCCAACTTGGTTTCTATTTATCCAAACCCAACAGAAAATAAAGTAACGATTGCATTGGGTGAGTTGGCTAAAGAAACGAATCAAATTGATGTGCTTGATATCACAGGAAAAACGGTACGTCAGCTTACACAACTTAATGGCAGTCTAGCTGAATTGGAACTAAGTAACTTAGCAAAAGGAATGTACCATGTGGTCATTTCAACCAACCAAGGAACGATTACTAAACAAGTAATTAAACAATAAGCAAGCGCTTCAAGCAGTTAAAGCCCCGGAATCCGGGGCTTTTTTTTTGTACATTCGCAGCATGAGGATCGAAGTTACTCATCCAGGATTTCTTACGCTCCTACCCGATTCTCCTGGGGTCTATAAATACTATGATGCTAAGGGGAAATTACTGTATGTAGGCAAAGCCAAACACTTAAAAAAAAGAGTTTCTAGTTATTTCAATAAAACACATGAAGATGCCAAAACAAGAATTCTTGTAAGGCAAATTCATTCGATTGAACTGATACTAGTTGACTCGGAAATGGATGCCTTATTACTAGAAAACAACCTCATCAAAGAAAATAAACCTCGATATAACATCTTATTAAAAGATGATAAAACCTATCCATGGATCTGCCTGAAAAAGGAACCTTTCCCGCGCGTCTTTATAACGCGTACTAGGTATGCCAATAAGGACGAATATTTTGGACCCTACCCCAAAGGGAAAATTCATAGGCAACTGTTAGATATTATTCATGAACTATACCCGATTCGTACCTGTTCGTTGGATTTATCTCAGCAAGCCATTGAACGGAAGCAATACAAAGTCTGTTTAGAATATCATTTGAAACGCTGTGATGGCCCGTGCATTAATGCGTCGCTTAATGAACGTTACGAGGGGTATATCGCAGAAATCCGCTTGCTCCTTAAAGGTAAGACCTTTACATTGATTCAAGCGCTTAAACGGGAAATGAATGAACACGTAAGCAACTTGGCGTTTGAACAAGCACATCTTGTGAAATCCAAGCTGGAAGCGCTCGAAGGGTATCACGCCAAATCCGTCATGGTAAATAATCCCAAAATCAACTGCGATGTATTAACGCTATCTCAAGAAGATCACTTGGTTTTTTATAATTACCTGTGGGTTCGAGAAGGGCGGGTTGATTTTTCGATTTCTGACCATGTTAATTTACCCATTAATGAATCATTAGATGACCTAGCTAAAATCATTTGGCATCAACTGCACATGGGGTTCAACAGCCAAGAACATGAAATTATAAGCAATATTGATATTACCAATGACCTTCCTGGATTTCATTTTAGCAAACCCCTTAGAGGAGAAAAGGTAGATCTTGTGTCGTTCTCGCTTAAAAACATAAAACACCGAACCAATCAAACAGAAGCTCCCAAAAATGTAGTTAATGTAAGCGAACGCATTGCGAATTTACAAAAAGGCTTACGCTTACCCGTTGCGCCAAACCATATTGAGTGCTTCGACAATTCTAACTTTCAAGGAACCAATGCGGTGGCTGCTTGTGTAGTGTTTAAAAACGGATTACCCTCCGCTTCGGAGTACAGGCATTTTAATATTAAAACAGTCGAAGGGCCCGATGACTTTGCTTCCATGAAAGAAATCGTTCATCGGCGATATAAACGCGTTATAGATGAACAGCGAAGCCTTCCCGACCTCATCGTTATTGACGGTGGAAAAGGACAGCTCTCAGCAGCATTAGAGGCACTTGAAGCATTAAATCTCCGGGGTAAAATTCCCGTAATTGGCTTAGCAAAGAAACTTGAAGAGGTATTTTTCCCAGGGGATACGTACCCAATTCTTTTGGATCGAAATAACCCGGGGCTGTTATTGCTACAACATATCCGGAATGAAGCACATCGATTCGGAATAACACATCACCGCAATAAACGAAGCAACTCTTTTTTAACGTCTGAATTCAATCAAATTCCAGGCATAGGAGATAAATCTCGCCAAAAGATACAAGCGCATTTCGCCAGCTTGAAACAATTTAAAAAGGCCAGCACCGAAGAACAAGACCTTAAACTAGGAAAACCCTTAGCAAATAAACTAAGGTCCTACCTTAAGGATTAGTGCTTAATGAATGGGAGCGTCGTCTTTCCGCTATTTCCTTGTAACAATAAGGTATATTTCCCAGCAGCCAATTCTTTCGTGTCCATCATAATTATATTTTGG
The DNA here is from genome assembly GCA_947463385.1 of Flavobacteriales bacterium. Classification (GTDB taxonomy): domain Bacteria; phylum Bacteroidota; class Bacteroidia; order Flavobacteriales_D; family Crocinitomicaceae; genus UBA952. The sequence continues at coordinate 12,205 of CANHSL010000050.1, read as the reverse complement.
CCTACATTTGATTGAATGCGATGCGCTTGGATTTGTTTTCCTGCCATATCCACAATACTTACGGTTAGTTCAGAAGCCATGGTGGCAACATATTCAATAGACAATTCATCTTGAACCGGATTTGGATACAAGGTGATGTTGCTTAAGTTTTGGTCTTCATTGATACCTAATACTATGGTATTTGATGGTGAACCACTATATAAATTAATGTCGTCTAAATAAAAGTTATTTCCACCTTCTCCTTCGAATCGGAATTTCACACGGAAGTTTTGCTCGAAATAGTTACTGGTTACATTGGTCATATGTACCGTAGCCCAATCTGCTTGACTGCTTGGTTTCCATGAAGTCGCTAAGGCTATAGAACTAAGTTGCGAACCACCTAAGGTTTTTCGCTGCACCCAACTCTCCCCGCAATCTCCTGTGATAAATACTTTAAGGTATTCGTAATCCGCAGCAAGTTTTTTTCTGTAGGAATAACGGAAACTTAAAGTAACTGTTCCATTCGCTGGAACAACAGATAAATCGATGGGCGAGCTAATTAGTTCATCAATATTAGACGGCGCTTGACCGAAATTCACCAATTTCGCACATTGGTTTCCTGAATATCCTGTGGTGTTTTCAATAGTAAATGCATTGTTATTCTCTTGATTAATAACTTCCCAATTGATAAGATTATTCAACGAAGCATACGATTCAAATCCTTCCCAAAATGGAATGGTAGTCGGAGCAGGCAATACACGAATAAAATTATTTTTCACTTCTGCATCCGTAGTCCCACCGTCTGAAGCGGTTAACGAAACGTTATAAACGCCCGGTGTGTTGTAAACAACTATTGGATTTTGTGTGGTTGAAGTAGCCGGTGTTCCTCCTGTAAACGCCCAATTCCATCCGTTAACCAGGTTGTATGATTCATCGGTAAATTGAAGCGTATCGCCAACACAAATGGTAGTTCGTGTAGAAGAAAAGTCCGCTTTACATAAATACGGTGCAGTTCCCGCACCAACCGCCACTAAATTTGCAGCAGAAATCACATTGGCTCTTCCCGTATTGTTACTTTGTAAGGCCGTTCTCATGCGTGTTTTTTGTCCTTGAGTAAACATTTTGGAGCAATATGAATAATCCATGTAATTTTCCACATTGTCACGGATATCAAATCCCCAATATGCGTTATCTGAATTACAGGTATTTGAGCTCATAATACAAGCCTGTACACCAATACAATTCGGGGTGTCTTGTACGTTATCGTCTGTTGAACAACTGGAAGCAGTACCTGGATTATTGTTAGGTCCCCACGTATGATCCAAATTCAACCAATGGCCTACTTCGTGCGTCATGGTGCGGCTTGAACCGACAGAACTTGTACCAATTGAACCCACATAATCATGCAGCACCCAAATACCATTTGTCATTTGAGTGGCTGACCAACCCGATGGTTTTGTTGTATACCCAGCGGCACCGCCTATATCTCCACAAATAAAAACATTAAGATATTTATTTCCTGGCCAAGTACCATTAAACACATCATTACCAGCAATGATTGCATCTACTTGATTACCTCCATCAGCACCGTCATAACTCATTGGAGAAAGGGTTCGAGTAATCCCTTTGAAACACTGTCCGTTTGGCGCTTTGGTAGCTAATAAAAATTCAACCTCAATATCTGCTGGCATCCCTTGAAATTCAGCATGTACATTGTTAGCGTCTAGGTTTAACAGTCGATAGTCTCTATTTAATAAATCCAAGCAATCGAAAATTTGTTCGTCCGAAATATTCTCTACCCCATTGTTATGCAACACGTGAAAAACCACCGGAATTTTATATACCGTGGCCTTTTGAATTGGCTTTTTAGAAAGTTGTAACTCTTCTAAGGAATCCATCATGCGGTGATACTGATATTCCGGATTCTGCATCAATGCCGCCATTTTCTTGTGTTGATGGCAATACTCTACCGCTTCACCTTCTCTGGCATTACTCGGATCAAAGGTGTTTTTTGTCTTCACTTGAGCATTTATGCTTAATACAAAGAATGCTAAAAATAAGGTGTAAATATGCTTCATGTTTCTAATTTTTTCAGTGCTAAAATACGATTTTATTCTAGCGATTCAAACGTTCAAGAAGGATTAAAGTTCATTTAACTATCTTTACCTTATGAAATCAAAAACTGCCAAAGAATCTACCTCTATTACAACCTACGTAGTACTTCCGAACGACACAAATCCCTTAGGGAATTTATTTGGCGGGCAGTTATTAGCATGGATGGATGTGATTGCAAGTGTTTCCGCACACCGCCATTGTAAACGCGTTGTGGTAACCGCTTCTGTAAATAACGTTTCCTTCAAACGGCCAATTCCTCAATCTTCTATCGTAACACTGGAGGCAAAAGTTTCTAGAGCGTTTAGCAGCAGTATGGAAGTTTTTGTTGATGTCTTTGTTGAAGATCAGGTGACCGGTGTACGAGAAAAATGCAATCAAGCCATTTACACCTTTGTTGCGGTGGACCAGAATGGCGGACCGATTCAAGTGCCGGAACTAAGTCCTGAGACGGAAGAAGAAATAGAGCGATTCCATGGTGCGCTCAGACGAAGGGAATTGAATTTAATCCTCGCCGGAAAAATGAAGCCTTCGGAGGCTACTGAAATCAAAAAACTATTTATAGATGATGCGTTATAGTTTACTCGTTCTTTTTGGAATTTGTAGTGCTTTTCTTTTTGGGCAATCGCTAGCTGGAAATTGGTATGGCACCTTAGATGCCATGGGTCAAAAACTCCCCTTGGTATTGCACCTAAGCGATAGCGCCGGAAATTGGAAAGGAACCCTAGACAGTCCGAAACAAAAGGCGAATGATATTCAGATGTCTACAGTTAGCGTAAATGGTAAGAAACTACGATTTACCATAAACAAATTACAAGCCTCCTATGAAGGAGAATTGAACGATTCTATGGTTATCCGTGGTAAGTTCAAACAAGGCGCGTTCACCGCTGAACTTAGCTTTAATCAACAAGAAACACCTCAGTTAGAAACAAAAAAACTGCAAGACCCAAAGGAACCCGTGCCCTATCTGCAAGAGGAAGTTAGCATTCAAAACCCTGTAGGAAACTTTGTGTTAAGCGGTACCTTAACTCATCCCGTACACACATACGTACCTGATAAAGTTCCCTGTGTGATTTTAATTACTGGAAGTGGTCCACAGGACCGAAACGAAGAGATTCTTGGACATCGCCCGTTCCTTGTTTTAGCCGATCGTTTAACCCTATCTGGCTATGGGGTATTGCGTATGGACGACCGAGGAACCGGTAAATCTGAGGGCGTTTTTAACGGAGCAACTTCTGCAGATTTTGCAACAGACATTGAAGCCGCAATCGCGTTTGTAAAAACACTTCCTTACATAGATACCCAAAGAATCATTCTTATGGGACACAGCGAGGGGGGAATGATTGCGAATATGGTGGCCGCCAAACATCCGGAAGTATATGGGGTTATTTCTTTAGCCGGACCTGGCGTCTTGGGTTCAACGCTTTTAACAGAACAACAACTATTAATAGCAAAATCGATTGGTGCCACGGAGAATGAACTTAACGAATTAAAATCATTTTCGTTAGAATTCTACCCGCTACTTACCATGGATTCGATTGATCAAGTAAGAAAAAATGCAACTGATTTTCTCAAAAAGTTTATTAAAAAAGGAAAAAATAATGAGCTAAAGAAAAGTAGCAAGGAGGAGCAAGAAGAATGGATAAAACTAAATCTAGATGCCTATGTAAATCCATGGATGCTCTATTTTTTAAACTACAACCCCATGGTTGATTTGAAGAACATCAACTGTCATTACCTTGCGCTAAATGGCACAACAGATTTACAGGTTCCTGCTAAAATGAATTTGGGGGCGATTGCTAGCTATTGCAACCCGAGTGCCGGAAAAATCAAAGAAATCAAAGCGCTTGACGGATTAAATCACATGTTCCAACCTTCCGCCACAGGGAGTCCCAACGAATATGGGTCAAATGAAATCACGTTTGACAACACAGCAATTCAAGAAATCCTTAATTTTCTTGATAGAATAACGCAGTAATTTGTTCGGAAATTCCCACTGAATGTTGATTGAGCATACACTGAAAATGACCTTTAGGGCAGGTATTATGTCCAATCTTAGAGCACGGTCTACACGATAAATCACTCACTTGTGCATGAAAAACTGGTGCTGATTGGTATGGATACATGCCAAATGCGGGAACCGTATTGCCCCAAATACACACCATGGGTTTTGCATAGAATGCCGCCAAATGCATTAGGCCCGTGTCGTTGGTTACAACCACCTTCGCTTTAGACAACACCATAGCCCCCTCTGAAAGACTTGTTTTTCCCACATATGAAATGAGGGATGGGAAATGCGCTTGCAGCGAACTGGCCAATGGGTTTTCCTTTTCGCCGCCCAACAGTACAATCGGCATTTCAAGGCGTTCGATGGTTTCGATTAATTTACTTAACGGAAATTGTTTGGTTGAGAAGGTAGCGCCCAGTACCCATGCAACGTAATGTGAGGGTAAGGATTCTAGCACATTCGTGTTGCTAACAGCTAGGTTAACGGAAGCAGGGCTGACTGAGGCTGCTTGCGCATACCGATCCACTACATGAACCTTGGGCAAGGTGTTCCATTTAAAGGCAGTAAATAACCACTTTTGGAAATTTAATTTTCGAAACCGATGCCAAGACCCTTTCATCAAAAGTACTTGGAGTAAAAAGGTGCGTAAATTATTGTGTAAATCAATGACAAGGTCATAACGTTCCCCTCTTAATTGCTTCGCTGTTTGAACGAGTGATTCTTGCAAAAAACGCGGCTGTACCTTGTTGGATAATAAATCCAATACGGGCTCATTACTTGGTTTGGTCAGGAAATGTATTTCGGCCGAAGGATATTTATGCACCAAGGCCTCTACTACCGGGAATGTCAGTAAAATATCTCCAATCGCGCTAAACCGTATAACTAATATTTTCACCCTTTAAACGTCAATTCAACAATCACTCCACGCCCTTTTTCACTGGATATACTTCCCTTAATCCCAGCCATATCCATGCGGTGTTTCATGTTCTGCATTCCCAAGCCTTCATTCAATCCTTCACCATCAAATCCCACCCCATTATCGATGACTACCAGGCTGATTTTTGATCCTTTAACTGGCTGAATGGATATGGAAATCTCGGAAGCCTTTGAGTGTTTCAAGGCGTTATTCAATACCTCCTGAACTATCCGATACAAATTAAATCGATCTACATTTACAAAACTCTCTTCATTAATTTGACCATCAATACTTAAGGTAAGTGTCATTTTACCGGTGGCGTTAATCCGGTGAGCGAAGCGTTCTAAGGCATTTAAAAATCCTTTGTCAAGCGCTGGAGGCAATAAATTATAAGCCATTTCTCGTAATTCCTGAATCGACCCTTGAAGCAATTGCTTAATTTGTTCTAATGCCGCCTCATCGGAAGAAACTGGTGTTAAATTCTGCAATAATAAATTTAATAGTACCAATTGTTGTCCGATCCCATCGTGAAGCTCCCGTGCAATTTTCTTTTTCTCACCTTCTTCGGCTTGCGCAATAATCTCATATTTACGTTGCTCAAAAAGTAATTCATCCGTCTTATCTACCACCAATGCGATATATGCTTCCTTATCCTCTGTTAACTGATTTAAGATGATTTGTGTGGACAGTTCTTGCTGATGTAAGGTGCGTTGTTTGTACGATCCGATCCAACGTGGAGTATGTTCATCCGTTGTTAAATTCTCCTCAGAAATAATGAATTCATTCAAGGATTTACCCACAATCTCATGGGCGTTTTCTGCATCAAATAAGGTGAGTGCTGCTTGATTACAGAATAATATTTCATAGGTGCTTACTGACAATTTCAACATCGGAAGCGGCGAATTATAAAAGAGGTCTTTATATTTTTTTTCTGACTCCGTGAGTTGAACTTGGAATGTACGACGGAGCATTCCGTATTTAATTGTTTTATCTAGAACCCCCGCATTAATTTCATTTTTCAGCAAATAATCCTGAGCCCCTTTTGCAACAATTTCTAGTGAAAGTGCGCGGTTATCCATTCCAGATAGCACGATAATCGTTGCCCCATCAAAAATTGCTTGAATTCGATCATAGGTGGCTATGCCCGAGGAATCACGGATATTCAAATCCAAGAGAATAACATCCGGCGTAAACTCTTCTTTGACCTCCAAGGCATCGGCTATCGCATCAATAGACACGATGTCATATGAACTATAACCTAAAAGAACTAAGCGCTCTTGAAGCAGGCTCGCAAAAGAAAGATCATCTTCTACGATTAAAATATTTACATTTTCCATTCCCCTAAATTCTGAATAAAGACGCGATCTTTATCCGTAACTGCTTCTAAGTTATGAAGAAATTCGTTGCGATCTTCCTCCGGAATACAGTCCACGGGGAAGGTGAGTTGAAGCGCTTGTATGTAATCAAAAAATAAGGTTTGTTGAGATAAACTAACTTTTCGTAATCCCGAAAAATATAATACAATCACTTCCCTGTCAGCCACTATAATTGCTTTTTTACTTAACCCTACACCAAAGCGAGGAAGGCCGATGGTCAAGAAGAGTAGGTTATCCATTGCGGAGACTAAGAACACTACAGAACAAAGAATGGACTCTGAGGAAAGAATATACAGCGCAAGACCCACTGCGGTTAATATGCCTGCCTCCAATAAGGTATATACGATAACCCGTTTTCGACGTTCATTACTTACCTTGGTATGAAATACAAAGCGATCGGTTTGACGAATGGTAAAGAGCGCAACCCACCTGCGAATGCTGCGATTAGCTGCAAGAATTGCCATCAATAAAGCCAAGCCACCAAACATATATTCTTTAAAAGGTAAATTTGCGCCAGAAGTCCGGATAAACTCAAGAGGGAAATCGAATCCCACAAAAATGGCTAAGGCCAGGGTTGGAAAAAATAAAACCAATAAAAATGAATTGGTGAGTCTATTCATTTGGCAGTTGTTTCAACCTCGTTTTTAACTTGGAAACTTGTTGCTGAATATCCTTAATTTTTTTATCAACCTCAGCGCGCAAGGAGTCTGCACCTTTTGAGCGTGCAAAAAAGGATAAGTTGGTTTCCATTCGGTTGGCTTCTTGTTCTAAGCGCTCAATCTGCTTGCGGATGTCGAACCGTTCCTTTTGCAGCAGCTTCGAACGTTCTGGCGAAGCTTGAATGCTGTCCAATTTTGCAGTAAACGCCATTTCCTCTTTTTCCTTTGCACTTACTGCCAACGACCCGTAGCGTGCATCAAGAGCTCCTTTATATGCGGCATACACTTCATCCTTTTTGGCATGAGGCACCTGTCCTATTTCCGAAAATTCAGCCGCAAGACTTCGTAAAGATTTTAATGCTTCCGACCGGTCAGAAGTATCCAAGGCTTCAATTCTTTTTACTATTTCTAGTTTCAAGGTGAGGTTGTTTTCTCGGTCTTTTTCCGCAGACTGATTGGCTTCATCACGGGAATTAAAAAAGGCATCACAGGCCCCTCTAAATTCTGCCCACAAGCGGTTCTCAGCCTTTCCCGTATTTCCAATGGCTTTCCAATCTTTTTGATAAGCGATGATCTTGTGAGAGGAAGTCTTCCAATCCGTAGAGTCTTTCAGTGCATTCACCGCATCTATTAATGCTTTTTTCTTTTCAATGAGCCCGGAATAGGCCTCGTGCTGTGCTTTACTGTATGATTTCTTCAGATCGAAGAAGCCGTCGCAGGCTGCCCGAAACGCTTTCCAAACCTCGTCGTTTTCCTTTCTTGATCCGGGGCCTATTTTTTTATACGACTCCTGTACCGCTTTCAGTTGTTCCACCAACTTTTCCCAATCTTTATTGGACTTGGCTTCGCCTGCTGCTGTGTGTAGACCAAGGATTTCATCTACCAAGGCACGTTTTGCTGCGATATTCTGCACATATACTTGACGTTGAGCCTCGTAATGCACATTAATCTTCTCATAAATCTGACGAACGGTTTCCCAATATTTTGGTTTAATTAACTCCCATTCTTCATTTTGAACCGGGCCAATTTCTTCCCATTCATCCTGCAACACGCGTAATTGTTGCTCCACAGATTTGATGTCTTCTTCCTCGTTACGGAGTTGCTGTAGCTTGTGAAGGACTTTCTGCTTTAATTGTAAATTTCGCTTATAATCATGGTCTTTTATTTCGCGATAAATTCGCATGGTATAAAAGAAAATCTCTAACAACCGCGCATATTCTTTTTGAATTCCATCGCGCTGGTCTCTCGGAATATCTCCGATTTTTTTCCACGTTTCATGAATGTTCTTATACGATTGAAATGCGGAAGCAATGTGTTCTTCAGACTCGATGATGCGCTTCAATTCATCTAATAATCCTTTTTTTAATTTCAGATTCTCACGTTCTAAGGTGTCTTTCAAAGAGATTTGTTGTTTACGCTTCTCTTGAATGGCTTTATAGCGTGTGAAGAATTCGTTTTTAATATCGGTAAAGTCAATGGAATCAATCGATTCTCCTTTTTCTGCGGCATCGAGCACAGCAATTTGTTGAACGCGCTCCGCTTCCATTAAATGATCTTCGAAATCAATCTTTACTTGGTTAATTTCTCTACCTATTGCGATTAAATCCTCTTGAGATTCAAAGGCAATTAATTGTTCTAATAAAAGACGTAGTTGTTCCATGCTTACGCTAATTCAAATTGAGAAAGGGTGTAGAATGCTTTGATGCGTTCATCAAGTTCATTCTTCGTTAATTCTTCCAAGCGCTGTGTACCAAACTTCTCTACACAAAAAGAAGCTAAGGCAGAACCCGCGATGACTGCTTTTTTCAAGGAATCGAAGGTGACATCATCTTGAATGGAAAGATATCCCATCAAGCCGCCAGCAAAGGTATCTCCTGCTCCTGTTGGATCAAATACTTCCTCAAGAGGCAAAGCCGGCGCGTAAAAGACTTCATCCGCACTAAATAGCAAGGCACCGTGTTCTCCTTTTTTAATGATTACTAAGCGAGGACCTAAGTCCATAATGCGCTTGGCCGCCGTTTTAAGTGCGTATTCCCCTGTTAATTGACGTGCTTCTTCATCGTTAACAATCAGTAGATCCACCAACTTAAGGGTTTTGTGAAGTTCGTCTAAGGCGATATCCATCCAGAAATTCATGGTATCCATGGCGATTAATTTAGGCCGAACTTCCATTTGTTCTACCACCTTTCGCTGTACATCCGGACTTAAATTCCCCAACATTAAAAAGGGTGCATTTCTATACTCCATAGGAACAACGGGATCAAAGGTGCCAAGTACATTTAATTCTGTCACCAAGGTATCCCGACTATTCATGTCGTTATGATATTTACCCGCCCAGAAAAAGGTTTTTCCACCCTCAGGGATTTGAATGCCTCGAATATCAATTCCTCGATTGACCATTCCGTCAAGAACATCGGTAGGGAAATCCTCTCCTACTACAGAAACTAAGGCTTGATTTCTATTAAAAAATGAAGCGGCAAGAGATATATAGGTCCCTGCTCCTCCTACAATTTTGTCCGATTTTCCAAACGGAGTTTCAATGGCATCAAACGCCACACTTCCCACAGTTAATAATTGCATACAAATCTTTTTACAAAGATAGGAAAGCAAAGTGGGAATGGGAAAAGGATTCGCTTAAATTATAAATCAAATTTAATCCCTTGCGCTAAAGGTAAACTATCAGAATAATTGATTGTATTTGTTTGACGGCGCATGTATATTTTCCAAGAATCAGAACCCGACTCTCTTCCACCGCCAGTTTCTTTCTCCCCACCAAAAGCTCCTCCGATTTCAGCTCCAGAAGTACCAATATTCACATTGGCAATTCCACAATCCGAACCAGCTTGCGACAAAAAGGCTTCAGACTCTTTCAAATCATTGGACATAATCGCAGAAGACAATCCCTGAGGAACCCCGTTTTGAATCGCAATTGCTTGGTGCACATCACCGCTGTATCTCATTACATATAAGATTGGGGCAAAAGTTTCATGCTGAACAATCGCGTAATGATTTTCGGCTTCAATGATACATGGCTTTACATAACAGCCCGTTTCATACCCAGCACCTGAAAGCACGCCACCTTCAACCAATACCTTTCCTCCTTCTTGAATCGCTTTTGAAATAGCCGCTTCATACGCCGAAACCGCTGCCGTATCAATTAAGGGTCCAACATGGTTAGATTGATCTAATGGATTGCCAATCTTTAATTGCCCATAGGCATTTATTAAGGCTTCTTTTACTTTATCGTAAACCGACTCATGGATAATCAACCTGCGTGTTGATGTACAGCGTTGACCTGCGGTTCCTACCGCACCAAACACTGCACCTGGAACCACCATTTTCAAATCAGCAGTTGGTGTAATGATAATGGCATTGTTTCCTCCTAACTCCAATAATGAACGTCCTAACCTAGCACCCACCGATGCGCCCACGGATTTACCCATACGCGTAGAACCTGTAGCTGAAACAAGTGGAACCCGTACATCCTCAGCCATCAGCTTGCCAATTTCTGGTCCGCCAATCACTAGCGAAGAAACCCCATCCGGAACGTTATTCGCTTTGAAAACTTGATTGGTGATGTATTGACATGCCAAGGCCGTAATTGGTGTTTTCTCAGATGGTTTCCACACACAAACGTCGCCGCAAACCCAAGCTAAGGCAGAATTCCAACTCCAAACGGCTACTGGAAAATTAAATGCAGAAATTATTCCTACAACTCCTAAGGGGTGGTATTGCTCATACATCCGATGTCCTGGACGTTCAGAATGCATGGTAAGCCCGTATAATTGCCGGGATAGTCCAACAGCAAAATCACAGATATCAATCATCTCTTGAACTTCACCAAGACCTTCTTGCAAGGACTTACCCATTTCATAGGAAACCAAAATACCTAAGGCTTCTTTGTGAACGCGTAATTGATCGCCTAATTGACGAACAATTTCTCCTCGTTTAGGAGCAGGAACCAAACGCCAAGAAGTAAATGCCTCTTGAGATTTTTGTATAATGCGATCATATTCCGCAGGAGTTACGGGAGTTACAGAAGCGATTGTTGCCCCATCAACCGGAGACACAGAAACAATTGTTTGAGTATCAGAACCAAGGGATTCTGCACCAATATACCCACCAGGGTTTGTCGCTTTTATTTCAAATTGGGCTAAAATTTCGTGGATTTGCATGAAGTTAAATTTTTTACAAAGATAACGGAGTAGTTTAGATAAGTAATCAACCTAAATCACAAAGCAAAAAAAAACCGCCGAAGCGGTTTAATAAGTTACTATGCTTCTTCATCCTCATCTGGATCAGCATCAGAACCTTTAACAGCTCCTCTCGCCATTTTCACAGAAACAACAACTGCATTTGCAGGATCTAAAATTTTAACCCCTGGAATCTCAATGTTTGAAACTCGGTATGAATGACCAATTCGCATTGGAGAAATATCAATTTTAATTTCATCAGGTAATGCAGATGGTAAGCCTTGACAACGCATGTGTCGGAACACTTGCATCAATTTACCTCCGGCCATTACACCACGAGAAGAACCCGTTAAGCGCACTGGCAGTTTTACACGTACTTCCTTAGTGTCGTTTAACTCCAAGAAATCCACGTGCTGAACCGTATCTTTGGTAGGATGTTGTTGTAATTCACGAATAATTGCTTTTGTCTTTTTTCCATTGACATCCAATTCTATTTGATATACATCTGGAGAAAAAACTAATTTCTCAAGTGGTACTCGCTTTACTGCAAAATGCGTTTGTTCGCCTTGGCCATAAAGCACACAAGGAACTAATCCTTCATTTCGAAGCGCTTTAGCATCCTTTTTCCCTACGTTCGCTCGAAGCGAACCGCTCAACTGTGCTGTTTTCATTTATTATTTATTTAAGGTATTACAAAATGTGAACTTATTGATTCATTATTAACCATTCGCTTGATTACATCAGCAAATAAATGATCAACTGAAACTACTTTTATTTTTCCCGATGCTTGGCGTAATGGAATGGTATCCGTTACGATAAGTTCGGTTAACTGCGATTTTTCTATGCGCTCATAGGCTGGTCCAGACAATACCGCATGGGTACAAAATGCACGCACGGTTTTAGCTCCACGTTCAATTAACAAATCTGCTGCGGTCGTGAGCGTTCCTGCCGTATCACACATG
>CANHSL010000049.1 GCA_947463385.1 Flavobacteriales bacterium | reverse complement strand
TTCCCAAGCCGTTTTGTAAAGTTCTTTAAGACGCGCAGGAATTTCAGGGATGTTCTGTACGGAGCCATTCGCCGCCATAATTTTTTGACGCATTTCCATATTCCACAAGCCTTCTTTTACTAGATCTTTTAACAAGTGCTTGTTTACGATAATAAACTCTCCAGAAAGTACGCGTCGCGTATAAATATTCGAAGTATAAGGTTCGAAACACTCATTGTTTCCAAGTATTTGAGCGGTGGATGCGGTTGGCATTGGCGCTAATAACAAGGAGTTCCTTACCCCGTGTTTTATCACCTCTTCTTTCAATAAATCCCACTCCCAACGATTGCTTGGAGTAACGCCCCACATATCAAATTGAAAAACACCTTTTGATACAGGTGAACCGGCAAATGTGGAATAGGCACCTTCTTTTATCGCCAAGTCTTTAGATGCTGTCATAGAGGCGAAGTAAATGGTTTCGAACACCTCTCGGTTTAAGGCACGTGCCTCTTCAGATTCGAATGGAAGACCCAATAAAATAAAGGCATCTGCTAGGCCTTGAACACCCAGTCCAATTGGCCGGTGGCGCAAGTTTGAATTTTTAGCTTCTTCAACAGGATAATAATTCTCATCAATAATTTTATTGAGGTTCAAGGTAGCTTGATACGTTACTTCAAAAAGTTTATCATGATCAAATGTACCTTGTTCCGTAATATATTTAGGCAAAGCCAAGGAAGCCAGGTTACAAACAGCAACTTCATCTGGCGCGGTGTATTCGATGATTTCAGTACAAAGGTTGGAAGATTTTATCACCCCTAAATTTTGTTGATTAGACTTAGCATTAGCCGCATCTTTGTACAACATGTAAGGCGTTCCCGTCTCTATTTGTGATTCAAGAATTTTAAACCATAAATCCTGTGCATTGATGGTTTTTCTTCCTTTCCCTTCTGCCTCATACTTCGTATAAAGCGCTTCAAATTCTTCGCTGTGCGTATCAGATAATCCTGGGCATTCATGCGGACACATTAAGGTCCAAGTTTCGTTGTTTTTCACGCGTTTCATGAATAAATCCGGAATCCAAAGGGCGAAAAATAAATCTCGTGCGCGTTGCTCTTCTTTACCGTGGTTTTTCTTGAGGTCCAAAAAGTCAAATACATCAGCATGCCAAGGCTCTAGATAAATTGCGAAAGAGCCCTTTCGTTTACCTCCTCCTTGATCCACATAACGCGCAGTGTCATTGAAAACACGAAGCATCGGAACAATACCATTAGAGGTGCCATTAGTGCCTTTGATATAAGAACCGGTTGCGCGAACGTTATGAATAGACAATCCAATACCTCCAGCGGACTGGGATATTTGAGCACATGATTTTAATGTGTCATAAATGCCAGGTATACTATCCTCTTTCATTGTCAACAAAAAGCAAGAAGACATTTGAGGTTTTGGTGTTCCAGAATTAAATAAGGTAGGTGTTGCGTGAGTAAACCATCCTTCAGACATTAAATTATACGTAGCTATCGCTGATTTTATATCGTCTTTGTGGATTCCTAAAGACACCCGCATAAGCATGTGTTGTGGACGCTCGGCAATTTTACCCTCAAGCTTCATTAAATAGGAGCGTGTAAGTGTTTTGAACCCGAAATAATCATATCTGAAATCACGGTCATAAATAATACTAGAATCTAAGGCTTCGCGGTTATTAACCACAATTTGATAAACTTCCTCTGACAATAAGGCCGCATTTTGCCCTGTTTTTGGGTCAAGGTATTCGTATAAATCGGTCATTACATCAGAAAACGTCTTTTTCGTTTCCTTGTGAAGATTTGATACGGCAATTCTAGAGGCCAACAAGGCATAGTCTGGATGCTCGGTTGTTTTTGCTGCAGCAACTTCTGCGGCTAAATTATCAAGGTCTGTGGTTGATACGCCATCATAAAGTCCCTCAATAACTTTCATCGCCACAGCCTCAGGTGAAACCATCGGATCTAAGCCATAACACATTTTAATTACCCGGGCGGTGATTTTATCAAATTTTACTGCCTCTTTTCTTCCGTCTCTTTTAACTACGTACATTACTCTTACTTTTTTCTTAAATTAAAATTCTTCATCCAACGTAAAACGTTGAGTTTCTTTATCAGACATGACACTTGCCTTTTGATATTCTCCTACTCTTTTTTCAAAGAAATTTGTTTTTCCTTGAATAGAGATCATTTCCATAAAGTCAAATGGATTGGTCGTGTTGTAAACGCGCTCATTGCCAAGCTCCACTAATAAGCGGTCTGCAACAAACTCGATGTATTGACTCATTAAATCGCTGTTCATACCGATGAGCTTAACCGGTAGCGCATCTGTAACAAATTCTTTTTCAATCTCAACGGCATCCATAATGATTTCTCGCACTTGATCTTTGGAAAGCTTGTTAACGAGGTGACGTGTATATAGTAAACAAGCGAAATCGCAATGAAGGCCTTCGTCTCTTGAAATTAATTCATTTGAGAAGGATAAACCAGGCATTAACCCTCGTTTTTTAAGCCAGAAAATAGAACAAAACGAACCGGAGAAGAAAATGCCCTCTACGGCAGCAAAAGCTACCAAGCGCTCCGCAAAGGAACCTTTATCAATCCATCTTAAGGCCCAGTCGGCCTTCTTACGGACACAATCTAAGGTATCAATCGCATTAAAGAGCCCTGCTTTTTCCGCAGAGTCTTTGATGTACGTATCAATTAATAACGAATACGTTTCAGAATGGATGTTTTCAGCAGCCACCTGGAATCCATAGAAAAACTTAGCTTCTGTATACTGTACTTCCGATAAAAAATGTTCCGCTAAGTTTTCATTTACAATCCCATCTGACGCAGCAAAAAATGCGAGAACATGCTTAACGAAATGACGCTCATCGTTGGTTAAACGCTCCCAGTCTACCAAGTCCTGTGATAAATCAATTTCTTCTGCAGTCCAAAAACTTGCTTCCGCTTTTTTGTAAAAGCTCCAAATATCACTGTGTTCAATAGGAAAGAGAACAAAACGATTTTTATTCTCAGCTAAAATTGGTTCGTGGCTCATGGTTATTTTTAATTATTTATTCTATTTTTTTTATGCGATAGCTTGCCCACCAACCGATTCACGTCGGCTCCGATTTTGCTAACAAAAAACATTGTTTCCTTTATACTTACGGAAGCAATAAACTTGCTGTTTTATAGTTTGTAAAAAGGCTTACAAATTTTGTCAAAAAAAACGTTCAACACAATGCGATTTTTCTCCCTAATGCTTTTTGTCAACCCCCATTCAACCGCTATCCCTTAGTAGTACTTTGTTGCGTGATTTATCAACAACTTTTAAAAGTTATTAATAAGCCAAAACAGAAAAATTTCATTCCAAATTGACTAGCCATATCTGTTTGACAAATCCGCCATTAAACTTACTTCTTTTAACTTCTGTAATTGGTTTTTATTAATTTCATTTTCAACACTATGGTGTTTAATTCTTTATTAAAAAGGCACTCCATTCGCGAGGGGTTTCTCAAACCCTTATTGCATCTATTTTTTCCATATCGTTGCGGTTCTTGTGGCCTTGAATTATTTTTAAATGAGTCTATTCTTTGTGTGTTTTGTGAAACCGGTTTGGAGCACACATTTAATCAGGCTGAATTACCTCCATATTTGGTATCAGAACCGGTCACCTTGCACTCGTTGTTCTATTATAGCAAGGGACAAGCGGCTCAATCGGTGCTCCATGCATTAAAATATAAGCACGAGCGTGACGCTTGTTTTGAATGGGGGCTAATGATGGCAAAGAATCTTAAAGGGCACGGCATTGAAATGCCGGAATATTTAATCCCAGTACCTCTTCATCCTCAAAAAGAATATTTACGTGGGTATAATCAAAGCGAGTTTTTAGCACGAGGAATACAAGCAGCATATCCATCGGTTCAGTTAAGATTAGACCTGATTAAACGCGTTAAAAACAGCCTTAGCCAAACCCGAAAGAATAGACACAATCGCTTGCATGATGTTCGCAACGTATTTGAATTAAATCCTCATACCTGGAGCACCGTCTCACATATTGGTTTGGTAGATGATGTGATTACTACCGGTGCGACACTAAAGGGTATAATTGAACTTATTAAATCTAAGCATCCCGATATACGAATTACTATCTTTGTCCTAGCGGTAACTAAATAACATGCAAAAGAAGTTTCTAATTGTTGGTGGTGGGGTTGCAGGTGTTTGCCTTGCCCATCAGCTAATAAAACAAAATCAGCAGTTAACCTTAGTTGATGATGGAAACAATGTTTCCTCCGTCGTTGCTGCCGGTATTGTGCACCCCATGTCGTTTAGACGCACCTTGCTTTCCTGGAGCGCAGATCCTTTTTATTTCGAATCAAAAGCCTTTTATATGGAGATGGAATCCGTATTAAACGCACATTTTTTTCATCCAATTATGGTGCGCAGGTTATTCGCCACGCAAGAAGAGGCCGCCTGCTGGAATCAACGGCTCGAACAGCCCGAATTCAGGTCGTTTATGCATCAAATAACACCGGAAGACCTTGAGTTTGCTCCGCACGGGTCGGGGCGAGTTGACGGTTTTTGGATAGACGCGGAGGTATTTATTACAGAAAGTCACCACTACGTTGCAGCACGTCAACAGCTTGTTTATGACACCATTTCAACCGATAATTTTAACCCTGAAACGCTAGAGTTCAACGGGGTTAAATACGATGCCGTTGTATTCGCTGTGGGGTATAAAAACAATCAAGTCCCGTGGTTTACCGAAGTCCCCGTGAATCCAACAAAAGGCCAATTATTAACCGTGAAATGGGATAACCCACTCCAAAACACATCCTTACACCGCAAAGCCTTTGCATTACCAATTGGAGAAAAAAAATTTAGAGTGGGTTCCACGTATGAATGGCATGCTAATACGCCAGAACCCACGCCGGAAGGAAGGGCATTAATATTAGCCAATACAAGGTCAATTACCATAGACCCGCTTGAGGTGATTGCGCATCAAGCAGGCATTCGTCCAACCTCTCCAGATCGCAGACCGATGGTGGGAAAACATTCAGTACATGACCAGGTTTTTATTTTTAATGGATTAGGAGCAAAAGGATACATGCTAGCGCCACCCCTTGCCAAGATGTTGAGCGCTTGTATAGTTGAGGGTGCTGACTTGTTAGCTGATCTTCATCCCTATCGATTTAATACTAAGTAACTTTCGATACCTTTGTGTTTATGAGCGAAATTGAAGAAAAACAAGCGCGTTACGATCGGGCATATTTGCGTCTAGCACATAACTGGGCCATGTTGTCGCATTGTACCCGTAAAAAAGTAGGGGCAATTATTGTTAAAGACCGAATGATTATATCTGATGGGTATAATGGAACCCCTTCCGGTTTTTCAAACAGTTGTGAAAATGAAGAAGGCGAAACACATTGGTATGTCTTACACGCCGAGGCCAATGCAATTTTAAAAGTTGCTAAATCTACAAACAACACCGAAGGATCAACCTTATACCTTACGCATTCTCCTTGCAAGGATTGTAGTAAATTAATTCTTCAATCAGGAATCAAGCGCGTAGTATATATGGATGCTTATAAAGATATTAGTGGCTTGACGTTTTTAACCAATGCGGGAGTTACAATTACACAAATTAACACGATTGAACATGTCTGATAATAAACGATTTTTTTTACCCATTTTCGCATCAATTTTAGTGGTTATTGGATTCGGAATGGGTTATATATTACACCCCAAGGTGGATTCTAAGCGGGCGTCTAAATTTGAAGAGGTATTGGATGCATTGGACGAAATGTATGTTGATTCAATAGATAAAGACAAGGTGTTTAATCAAGCGATCAACGACATGTTACATAAATTGGACCCCCATTCAAGGTATATAACAGCCAACGCGCTTAGATCGGAACAAGAATCTATGCAAGGAAGTTTTGGTGGCATTGGCGTACGATTTCAATTAATACAAGATACCGTATGTGTTATTAAGGCAATTCCTAATGCACCGGCATATTTTTCAGGCGTTCGAAGCGGTGATCAAATCATTGCAATAAACGGCAAATCATTTACTGGCAAGAAAATAACTACAGACAAGGTAATGTCCTCATTAAAAGGAGATGTTGATACGGAAGTAGAAGTTACCGTCCTTCGAAACAACATAAAAAAGCGTATTACTATTACAAGAGGAGAAATTCCTTTAGAAACGGTTTCTACATATTATATGATTGATAAGGAAATCGGATTTTTACGCATAGATCAATTTTCTGTTCCAACCCATGAAGAATTCGTAGTAGCGGCAGAATCGTTGTTAAGTCAAGGCATGAACAAATTGGTGCTTGACTTGAGAGGAAACCCCGGCGGAGTAATGGAGGCGGCTATAAATATTGCAGATGAATTTCTTGCTAAAGGCGACGTTATCGTCTCTACCAAAAGCAAAAACAGTGATGGGGATGTTTCAAAATCCACCGAGGGAGGCTGTCTAGAGCGTGTGAAATTGGTGGTGTTAATTGATGAGGGTACGGCTTCCGCAGCTGAAATATTAGCCGGGGCCATTCAAGATAACGATCGCGGGGAATTGGTGGGAAGACGAACTTATGGGAAAGGACTTGTGCAACAAGATCAAATCTTATCAGATGGAAGCAGTGTCCGGATGACGATTTCAAGATATTATATGCCATCTGGCAGGTCTATCCAGCGAAAGTATACAGGAGACTACGAGGCATATATGCGCGATGAAGCCCGTTACATAAAAGGAGAATTGTTCAGCCAGGACTCCATGTATTTGGATAAATCCAAGGTGTATAAAACTAAAAAAGGGCGCCGGGTGTATGGCGGTGGTGGCGTTATTCCTGATGAATTTGTTCCACTTGATACGACCGGTTCTTCACTGTATTTAACAGAACTAACTGTAAATCAAACATTCAGTGCCTTTGTATTTAAGTCACTACAAACCAAACGAACTAAATGGAAAACGATTGAGAATTTGCGTGATTATACCTTCACGGCCGTTGACCTTAAGGCGCTTACTGAGTTTGCTTCAAGCACATATAGTATCCGTGGATATGAAGGCCTAAATAAAACTCAAACACTTCGAATAAATCAGCAGTTAAAGTTGGAGTTTGCTCGCCAATTGTGGGAAGAGATTGGAGTATATAAAGTTACATCCACGTACGATAAAGAATTAAAACGCGCACTCCTGAAATTGCGTTAGGATTCTTCTCCGAGAGCCTTTGAGATTTCGATTTGGATTTTCTCCGTGTCGTAGTCTTCTTCTTCGTCGAATATTTCGAAATAAGGCTCTTCGAATGACTTGGACATAATCCGTTTTTGTAGTGAAAGCAAGAGTGATGGAAGAATGATTAAGTTGGTCACCATACCAACTAAAATCGTGATAGACACGAGCAACCCAAGTGCTTTGGTCCCACCGAATTGGGAAAAAACAAACATTATAAATCCAAAGAATAAAATTACCGAAGTATAGAAAATCCCAAGCCCTGTTTCTCTTAATGAAGTTAATATGGCATAATTCATGTCATGGGCATTGGCCTTTAATTCCTGTCGGTATTTTGCTAAAAAGAGGATTGCGTTATCCACGGTAATACCAAGTGCAATTCCAAAAACCAATAATGTGGATGGTTTTAATGGGATGTTAAAATACCCCATTAACCCTGCTGTAAGCAATAACGGAATAATGTTTGGAATCATAGAAACCACAATGATCTTAAAAGAACGAAACAGCACGGCCATTAGTAAGGCGATGGAAAGTACAGCGAATAACAAGCTTTGCAAAAGATTGACAAAAAGGTACTTGGTTCCTTCAGAAACCACTACCGAAATTCCAGTGAACGTAACGTCGTAATACTGATTATCAATGGCTTTTCTGAGTCTGTTACGTGATGATTTTTTCGTTCTGTACGTATAAAGTTTATCAGGATCAACATCAAATGCATATTGTAGTGCTTCGTCTCCTTCAGCAATCGAAAGAATCACATCATTGGCAATTGCTGGGTAGCTTACCAGTGAATCAAAACAGGTGAGGTCACCCCCATCATATTTTTTGAATAGCCGCTCCCATTCCGCTCGTTCTGGATTCATCAAGGCATCTACCTCAAGTTTTAAGGTATCAACCTTTTGTGCAACACTATATGAACCAAGGTCTTTCATTTGTGTTCGTATGCGCAGGGTTGTATTCGCGGTATCTACCAAATCTTTCAACGAAAGATTTCCATTGTTTACATTATTGAAGTCAAATTTCTCGAAATATGTTTTCAGTTTTAACATATCTCGTTTCTTGATTATCTTGTAGTATGCCGGGTTGCCCTGGTGATACGACATATTAATAACTTTTAGAAAGTCGAGGTAGGTAAGGCTCTTAGAAAACAAGGTGTCTTTTTCAAACATTTGCTGAACCTCTTCAACGCGTGTCATGGTGGTTTCATTAAAAAGCTTCCCGGGTTCTTTATAGTTTACTGTGATTTCAAATGGAATAGATCCACCGAAGTTTCGTTCGATAAATTTTAAATCGCGTGAAATTTGATCGTTCTCCGGAATGTCTCCAGTAACATTTCCTGTGGCCGTGATTTTAGTCATGCCATAGATTCCCACAACCAACATCACCACGGATAACACATAAACAATGGGTCTATATCGGGTAATAATGAGAATAATATATTCAATAAATCCTTGAGAATAAACCCGAGACAAGTGTCTTAAATGACGTTCCTTTGGAGGCGCACTATAACTAGCAAGAATTGGAACTATGAACAAAGAAAGAAAGAACACCACCATAATGTTCAAGCTGGAAATTACACCAAATTCAGCCAGACGATCACTGCTAGTAAACGTTACAAATCCTACGGCAGTAGTTAAATTGGTTAAAAAGGTTACAGGACCAATGCGCCGAATCATAATAAACAAGGCCTTGGTCTTGTTGCCCATCCGCTTAAATTCCTGATGGTATCTGGTGACAATAAACACACAATTTGGCACGCCAATTACAATTAACAAAGGCGGAATCAACGCCATCATTATTGTTAGTGAATAGTTAAATAATGCAATGGTCCCTAATGCCCAAATAACGGATACAAAAACCACCAAGTTACATTGTATAACAATTCTAAACGACCTGAAAAATATATATAAGAGTAGGGATGAAGCCAAAACGGAAAGTCCCAGGAACAGGAACATTTCATTTAAAATTCTTTTTGCTACGGTAACGCGGATGTGAGGTAATCCTGAAAAGTAAAATTTACCGAGGGTGGGTTCGTATTGTTTCGTGAGCTCTTCAATGTGAAAGACCACTTTAGATTTAACTTTATCCTCTAGTACTTTCTCGTTTAATCCGATTAGCATTAAAGAAACTTCACTCGAATCATTATACAAGACATTTTTATACGCTGGATTCCTCTTTATTATGGTGCGTATAGAATCAATGGATTTTTCTTTGAATGTGGTATCATAGAAAATCCGATGTATTACAAATTTTTGTTCCGCCGTGTCATTTACGATATTAAACAAGGTGGCCTCTGAAATAACGGTCTCCACACCGGGTTGTGCGAGAATTTTATCTCCGAGTTCTTTCCATGCTTTGAATTTCTTTTCTGAATACAGGTCTTTGGAGGAAATGGCCATTACTAAGGTTGCCCCATCTTCACCAAATTGTTCCTTGAACTTCACATAGTTCATTTGTGTTGGGTGGTCTTTTGGAAGGAGTATCCCATATCGATTATCAACGCGTAAATCGGTAATCACAAAATACCCAAAAAACAAGGTCAATAGAAAGATAATGGTTAGGATATATAACCGATTCCTTAAAATGATGCTTGCTATTCTACTCCACATGGATTTAGTTTACCTAAAATTCATCACAAAGTTACAAATTTCAACGGGTTCGTTAAGTTAGATTGTAAAAACCGTGGAGCAAACGGGGGTTATTTCATGGGATTAAATAAAAAAACCCTAACGTTGAAGTCAGGGTTTTGTACTCGAGGCGGGACTTGAACCCGCACGGGCTAATGCCCACAGGATTTTAAGTCCGGCGTGTCTACCAATTCCACCACTCGAGCAATCCTGAGCGAGAAACGGGATTCGAACCCGCGACTTCAACCTTGGCAAGGTTGCGCTCTACCAACTGAGCTATTCTCGCTTGTACATCAGTTAACACATGGTTAACCTGTTGTGCGTTGCAAATGTACAAAAAACAATTTTTTATCCAAAATGGATTTTATCCTCCTGTTAGTTTTTTTATCTCATGAAGTTTCATCAAGGCCTCTACAGGAGTTAATACATTGATATCTATAGCCATTAGCGTTTCGTGTATTTGTTCTAATACGGGGTCGTTTAATTGAAAAAAACTGAGTTGCATGGGTGCCTCGTTCGTGTTTTTTAATGTTTTTTTCTTTTGATTGATGTTTGTTTGACCGACGTGTTGGTGGCTATTTTCTAATTCTTTAAGTACATGTTCAGCTCGTGAAACAACCCAATCCGGCATACCAGCTAATCTTGCCACGTGAATACCAAACGAATGTTCACTGCCTCCGGCGACTAATTTTCTGAGGAATAAAATATTCTTTCCTAATTCTTTAACGGCAATGGAATAGTTTTTTATTCGCTCAAATCTTCCCGCCATTTCATTTAATTCATGGTAATGGGTTGCGAAAAGGGTTTTTGGACGGTGTTTTTTGTTTTCATGAAGGTATTCCGTTATTGACCAGGCAATAGAAATTCCATCATAGGTACTAGTTCCTCGACCTATTTCATCCAAAATAACAAGACTGCGTTCGGATAGGTTATTTAAAATACTCGCAGTTTCGTTCATTTCTACCATAAAGGTGGATTCTCCTGCAGATAAATTATCTGACGCACCAACGCGAGTAAATACTTTATCAACCAAACCAATCGTTGCGTTCTTGGCAGGAACGAATGACCCAATCTGCGCTAAAATTACGATTAGGGCGGTTTGTCTTAGTGCCGCACTTTTACCACTCATGTTCGGTCCAGTTATCATCATGATTTGTTGGTCATCATTGGATAAATACAAATCATTAGCAACGTAGATTTCTCCACTTTTTAGTTGTTTTTCTATGACAGGGTGTCGTCCTTCTTCGATGTGAATCACCAAAGAATCGTTTACTTCAGGTAAACAATATTGCTGTTCTTTGGCTAAAACAGCAAAGCTACTAAGCACATCCAGTCGAGCTAAGGTTGCTGCATTTTGTTGAATTACACCTACATGTGTTGCCAACGCCCCCAATAATTCTTGATAAAGTCGTTGTTCAATTGCTATGATTTTAGCCTCTGCACCGAGTATTTTTTCCTCATATTCTTTTAATTCTTCGGTAATGTATCGCTCGGCATTTACCAAGGTTTGGCGTCTTATCCACTCCGAAGGCACTTTGTCTTTGTGCGTGTTCCTTACTTCAATGTAATACCCAAACACATTATTAAACGCAATTTTTAAACTGGTGATCCCGGTTTTTTCTGCCTCGCGATCTTGTAGTTCTTGTAAATACTGCTTTCCGTTGTTCGAAATATTGCGCAAATCATCAAGTTCTTTACTAACGCCGGCTTTAATTACATCGCCTTTACCTACCGCAATAGCGGGTGCAGGATCAATCGTTTCATCGATTTGACGCAGCAATTCACCACAGGCCTTAAAGGAGTTAGAAAGCTCACAAATCATTGTGTTTTCTTTTCCTTCACTTAAGCGTTGTTTAATTGGATCAATTAACTCGAGGCTACGGTGTATATGTCTAATTTCACGCGGATTAACTTTACCCACGGCCACTTTTGATATGAGTCGTTCAAGGTCTCCACAAGATGCTAAGTGCTCCCGAATTGATTCGCAGGCTCGTTCGTTCGAGTGAAACCAAGCTACTGCTCCATTTCTTGCATGAATTTGATTGAGATTGGTCAGCGGTAAGAGCAGCCAGCGCTTCAATAAACGACCTCCCATAGCGGTTAAGGTGAAATCAATTACATCAAGTAAGGTTTTTGCCCGTTCCTGTTGTGGGTAAACCAACTCTAGGTTTTTAATGGTAAATCGGTCAAGCCAAAGGTGTTCTTTTTCTTCGATTCGCGCGATGGAGCGAATGTGATGTAACGCTTGAAGTTGGTTCTCTTTTACGTAGTGGAGCGCTGCAGATGCCGCAATGATACCATTAGTATAATCTGCAACACCAAATCCCGCTAAATTTTTTGTTCCAAAATGTGTTGCCAAATGATCATCAGCAAAATCAGTAGTAAAAACCCAATCGTCTAAGCGATAAAAACAATCCAAGGTGAATTGTAGTGCGCGAAAATCATCTTGTTTTTGCTTTTGAAAAACAATTTCTGCGGGATTGAAAACGGATAAGAGCTTCTCAACCCGCTGAATGTTGCCTTCACCCAGAAGGAATTCACCGGTAGAAACATCTAAAAATGCAACACCCACAGCATGCTTCCCAAAATGAATTGCCGCAAGAAAATTGTTGCTTTTTTGCGTTAAGACTTGGTCATTGAATGCAACCCCGGGAGTTACTAATTCCGTTACCCCACGTTTAACGATGGTTTTCGTCATTTTAGGGTCTTCCAGCTGGTCACAAACCGCAACACGCTGTCCGGCCCGAACTAATTTAGGTAAATAGGTTTCTAAGGAATGGTGTGGAAATCCCGCCAAATCAATTTCTGCCGCGGCCCCGTTTTTCCGTTTAGTTAATACAATCCCTAAAATCCGAGAAGTTTTTACTGCGTCATCACCAAAGGTTTCATAGAAATCACCCACACGAAAAAGCAACAAAGCACCGGGGTGTTTTGCTTTAATTTGATGATATTGTTTCATCAACGGGGTTTCTTCGCTGGAAGTAGATTTCGCCAAATGAGTTAGATTTCTGAATTTAGCATCTAAATTAGCTTGAGTTAACCGAATATCAAAATTAACAACAAAGGTCTTTTCAACATGAACAAGAAACTTAAACTTTGGGAATTAAATAGACTTTCACCAGAAGAATTTTCAAAACAAGAAAAGTTGCCCGTGGTGGTTGTGCTCGATGACATTAGATCTTTCGAAAACGTTGGATCCGTTTTTAGAACCTCAGATGCGTTTAATATACAAGATATAATTTTGTGTGGAATTACACCGGTTCCCCCTCACCGAGAAATTCATCGCACCGCATTGGGGGCAACAGAAACAGTGAGTTGGAGCTATGTTTCTAACACCTTAGACGCCATTCTGAAACTAAAAACAGCGGGGTATACGATTTATGCGCTAGAACAGGCGCAGAAAACCATAATGCTTCAGCACTTAAAACACGGCATTGCTTCGCGGATTGCCCTCGTGTTTGGCAATGAAGTGAACGGAGTAAATCAAGACGTTATAGATCAGTGTGATGGGGTACTTGAAATCCCTCAGTTTGGAACAAAGCACAGCTTAAATGTGAGCGTATGCGTTGGCGTGGTTTTATGGGAGTGTGCAACCTTATTAAATCCTGCACTAAAAGCGGATTAGCGATAAAACCCCATTTCCTTAATCATCCGTTCTACGGCTTCTGGCACCATGTATTTTATGCTTTTTTGCTGTTTAATCAAGGCTCTAATTTGACTAGAAGATAATTCTAGGGCAGGCACATTTGATAAATACTCAATATTTCTTCCCGTTGAAATTTCGTCAACCAGAACGGATTCATCCGCCTGAATGCTTCGCGGATATACTAGGATTCTAAAATTGGAGCGAATGAATTCGGAGTTATACCAACTATTCATTCCCCTTAAATTATCTTCACCAACAATCAAAGAAAAGGTGTGATCGGGATGTCTATCTCTTAAATGCGTTAGTGTCACCGCCGTATAGTTGGGTTGGGTGAGATGGAATTCAATGTCAGAAGCGCGAAACTTTAAGTTCTCATGAATTGCATCTCTAACCATGTTTAACCGGTGGTGGTCTGCTAATAAATTTGATTTTTTCTTGGTGGGATTGTGTGGAGTGACCACAAACCAGATTTGATCTAAATCTGTTTCATTCATTATCCCTTCTGCCAACATGAGATGCCCCGTATGAATGGGGTTGAACGAACCAAAAAACAAGCCTATTTTCATGAGGAGATAAACCGTTTTACCTGGATTTTTGCGTCGGATACTGCTTTTTCTAAGTCGTCATTGAGGATACAAACATCAAACGATTCGGCTTGTGAAAGCTCCCACGCCGATTTTTTAATTCTTAGGGCTATTCGTTCTTCGCTTTCCGTTTCTCTTGCGCGCAGTCTTTTTTCAAGAATCTCCACACTCGGAGGTTTTATAAAAACAGATAACGCGTGTTCTTTAAATAGCGCTTTCAAATTTAGTCCGCCGACCACATCTACGTCGAAAATAATTACCCTGCCCTCATCCCATAAGCGCTGAACCTCTCGCCTTAAGGTGCCATAATAATGATCGGTATACACCTCTTCCCATTCAATGAATTCTTGGTTTTCGATCGCTTTTTTAAAGCCTTCCACCCCCAAAAAATAATAATCCTTACCCTCTTGTTCCATCGGCCGCGCACTTCTAGAGCATGCTGAAATTGAAAAGGCCAAGGCGGGTATTTCCGTCATTAATCGGTGCACAATGGTCGTTTTTCCTGCGCCGGATGGTGCAGAGACTATAATTGACTTCCCAAGACGTAAGGGCTTAGAGGACATTTTGAACCTGTTCTTTAATTTTTTCTAGGTGATTTTTCATTTCCACAATCATTCGTTGCATCATCGCATGATTGCTTTTACTTCCCAAGGTATTGATTTCTCTTCCCATTTCTTGTACAATAAAACCAAGTTTTTTCCCGCTTGATTCATTCGATGCCATGGTTTCTCTAAAGTAAGTAACATGGCTACTCAATCTAATTTTTTCTTCTGAAACATCTAGCTTATCCATATAAAACAGAAGCTCTTGCTCTACGCGATTCTGAATGTCTTGGTTTTCGATTTCTTTTACCGCCTGTTCCAATCGTGTTCGAGCCGCCAAAATACGTTCCTTTTCAAAGGGTTCAAGTTGTGCAACCAGGGTTTCAATTTGAAGTAATGAAGATTCTAAATCATCCCTTAAGGTCTTGCCCTCTGCCTTTCGAAAGCTCATAGCAGATTGAATGGCCTCGCGTAACAAGTTGAGAATAAACTCCTGTTCTTCTGCCGTAATTTCTTCTGCTGGTTGTTTAATTACACCGGGTAATGAGGTAAGCGTTCCAACCCATTCACCAGGTTCAAGCGATTCCTCGCGCAACAGCTGTTTAATGTCTGCTATATATGCTTTTGCAAGGGCGAAGTCAACATTACTGATTTTTGTGTTGGGGTTGTCTTCAAGGTATAGCCCCACATCAATTTTACCACGTTCTAAGGATTGTCCGATTTCAGTTCTAATGAGTGATTCCATGCTACGGAAGGCAGATGGAACTTTTACCGTGAGGTCTAGGCCCTTTCCATTTAATGAACGGATTTCGATGGAGCGCTTCTTGCCCTCAAACACACCGCTACTTTTTCCAAAACCCGTCATTGACCACATGCTGCTTCTTTTTGTTCAAAGGTAGGAATTAGAATATATATGCTATTCATCCGCTTGGAGTAATTTTAACAATAAACGTTCTGTTTCTTCTTGCATCGATTTATAAAACACGCCGGTGGCTGGGCCATCAAATCCCGAATTCACCTGTACAATTCGGCCTTTTTTGTCAAGAAAAATGGTGGTTGGAAAAGAGAAAACACCATTTAGTTGATTAAAAACAGCATGGGCATCTTTTGTAGATGCACCACCACCCAAATATACAGGATAGGTAAAGCCCATTTTTTTTTGATATTTCTTTAAGCGTGCCATTCGGTCTTTATCTGAGTTGCCATTTTCAAAACCAATTCCAATAAAACGAATATCCTTAAACGAGCCTTGTTTGCTTAACTCAATGAAATATTTACTTTCATCCAAGCAATTCGGACACCACGTTCCCATGAGTTGAACCACGCTAGGTTTTCCATGAAAGAAATCGGTGGAAAGCGTCTTTTCTTTTCCCTTCTTGGTTTTTATGGTGATGTTTAATACCGCCAAAGGTTCATTGGGCCAGCTTATTGCATTTGGGGGAGTAAGCCTAGCGTTTGGGTTTAAAACACCTGTCCAAGTGGCATGATATTTACTGCCTGAATAGAAGTTTCCACGCATTACGGTAGAGTCATCGGCATCCATTGCCGCTTCAAATAAAAAGGCATGCACCCCATCAAAGCAACTCAGCTTCATCACCCCATTAAAAACCCCGCCAGATAAATACCGGTAATCGCCGGTTTCTGTTCGGAATGTTCCATCTATATTACTTCCTTGTTGTTTAAAAACACCAATGGCTTTGGCGTCGCCTTCTGAATCCGTGAAAATCACGTCGTAGATTCCTTCGAATATCGGGGCAGCGAGGTCTAGCGGCAAATCAAAGCGGTGGTCTATTCCTTCAGCTACCGTATAAAAAAGGAAGGGATATGACGTGGGATTCGATTTATTTAAATTGATCCATTGTCCGCTTAAGGTTTGCTTATGAAAGATAATTTTCCCCGCAATTTCAGGGAATTCCATGTAAATCGAATCGTTTTTTTCAACTAAAAAGCGCAAATCGATGCGTTCCTCGCCATTGTGTATTGATAGGCTAGGTTGTTTTCCCGCGGTGTAGGTAACTTCAAACGGAATGGATCTTCGGTCGTTGAGTTGCAGCACTGCATGATATCGAATTTCCGGATTACCTTGAGCCCAATCAACCGAACTGACAAGCCACGAATTAAAAACAAACAAAATTAAAATATGTACCTTTCCCATGTCTATGCAACCTTTATTCTTCAAAAATAGTCAATAGTCGCGAGCCCATGGAAGATGCGTTACTTGTGCAGGAATGTTTAAAAGGTAAACCAAGGGCTCAAAAAGCGTTGTTTGACAAGTTTGCTCCTAAAATGTTGGCTGTTTGTGCGCGGTATATGAAGGACCACGCGGAAACAGAAGATGTGTTTCAGATAGGGATGGTTAAGGTGTTTAATAAACTATCGGACTTTAAAGCGGAAGGACCACTCGAAGGATGGATCCGAAGGATTATGGTAAATAGTTGCCTTGATCAACTCCGAAAGAATCAACGCTTCGTTACCGACAAAAATATAGATGATGTTTCGTATCGCATTGAGGTAAAAGAAGATATTTCTTCGCAATTAATGGCAGAAGATTTAATTGCGTTGATTCAAAAAATGCCGGCAGGTTATCGTGTGGTATTTAACCTGTTCGCTATCGAAGGATATTCACATCAAGAAATTGCAGAACAACTGAATATTTCCGAAAGCACATCCAAATCCCAATATTTACGAGCTAGAGCTTACTTAAGACAACGTATAGAAGAAAGATAATATGGAAAAAGAGACCTTTGAATCGGTATTGAAAGAAAAACTTGGCAACCACGAATTGCCGGTTAATCCAGCCTTGTGGAAAAGCGTTTCCACACAAGCGGGCCTTTCTTCTGGAAGTACCGGTCTTGGCTTAGGCGCTTGGATTGGCATCGCAAGTTCTATAGTGGCAATTGCGGTTGGTGTAGTTTATTTTACTTCGGGCAACGAAAAACCGGCAACCGCCAATCTAGAGAAGACCACCGTTGAAAAAACAATCAAGGTTCCAAATAATAATACTTCTCGGGATTTAAGTAAAGAGAAAAAGAATACTCCAAGCATGAGTGAGTTAAAAACGGAACTCGTAATTAAACACGTATTTGGCGCCGTAGTAGAAGAAATCCCGCGCGTTAACGTGGAAGAAGAACTTAATGAAGTCATGCTAACGAATCAATCATCAAATGACTTCTTATCGGTAGCGCAAGAACCAATGAAATCACCAAATCCTTCTACCGTAATCGTAAATAATTGCCCGCAGCCCATCGCATTAACCGAGTTGCCTCCGACAGAAAAACCAAGTGTTAAAAAGATAATTGTCATGCCGAATGCAATAACACCAAACGGTGATGGCATCAACGACGTACTTTCGCTTGACTCGGATGGGTTAACGGATTTTAATGTGGTTGTTTTGGATGTGGCAAATAAACTTGTTTATTCTTCAACCGATCCCAGCTTTAAATGGAATGGGACCTTATTGAATGGCGATGCTGCTCCCGCAGGGACTTATCAGTATTATTTTACGGCTAAAGATGAAAACGGCACATGGTGCAATCAGTTTTCTTCATTGACTATCCTTAGATAGGTCTTTTTATATCTTAGAATTATTGTATATTTGTCCCCTCATTATGAGGCCCCGGTGGCGGAACTGGTAGACGCGCTGGATTCAAAATCCTGTTCTTTCGGGAGTGCCGGTTCGATTCCGGCCCGGGGTACAAAAAGCAGAGTGAGTGTGAGAACGAAAGCGAAACACGACTCTGCTTTTTTT
>CANHSL010000048.1 GCA_947463385.1 Flavobacteriales bacterium | reverse complement strand
GGATACCGTCCCCTTTGGATTATACCGTGCGCAAGAATTGAAAGCCGTAGGAGGCTATGATGAACGGCTAATTCGAAACCATGACATGGAATTATCAAAGCGTTTACTTCGAAATGGAGGAAAGATTTATCTTACCCCGATGGCGAGATGCACCTATTATGCACGGGAAACGTTTAGGGCCATGGCAAAGAATAACTTCAATAATGGCAAGTGGAATTTGAAAACGGTCTATATCACCCAAACTTTTTCCTCTCTTAGCTTAAGGCATTTTATCCCCATGTTATTTCTAGGTTCATGGACCATTCCACTCATCCTTTCTTTAATCACCCGGAATCCTTGGTGGTCATTGGCTTCATTCGGAGTGCTCATCGCTTACACCGGGGTATTAACAGCCGTTTCGTGGAGGGCGCGTAATGGAAAAAATAAGGTGTTAATGGTACTCATTGGCTTTAAGTTACTTCATTTTTCATACGGACTTGGTTCCTTAATCGGCTTACTGAGTTTACCGTTTACTTCTAGAAAGATATGAATATCGAGCTGACATATCAATCAAGAATAGCTGAGTATCTTCACATTGATGCGGAGCAAGTTTCGCTTTATTGGAAAGGACGAGTGGCATTATACACCATGTTAAAGGTGATGGGAGTAGGACCGGGAGCTGAGGTGGTTCTTCCTGCATTTACGTGTGTAGTAGTTCCCAATGCCATTCTTTATTTGGGAGCAATTCCGGTTTATGTGGATATCAACCCGGATACCCTATGTTGTGATGTTGAACAGATTGAAAAGGCACTTAGTCCCAAAACTAAGGTGATTTTAATTCAAAATATGCTCGGGCTGAGCGTGGAGGTATCTGAAATTATTGCCTTGGCTAAAGCACACGGCATCTATACCATCGAAGATTGTACCCATGGGTTTGGTGGGAAGCATCAGGGCGTGTTTAACGGCCTACGGAGCGATGCCTCATTTTTTTCTAGTCAATGGAATAAGCCCTTTTCTACCGGAATTGGAGGAATGTTGGTGGTAAATAATCGCGATTTACTTGAATCGGTTACTCTCTTGCATTCGAATTTAATTAAACCCAGTGCTAAGGACCAGTTTATACTGTTTATTCTTATATTGGCGAGAACCTATTTGCTAAAAGGATTTACGTATTGGACCTTCCTTCGAATGTATCGATGGTTAAGTAAAAAAGGATTAGTAGTAGGCTCTTCCAGTGCCTCCGAATTAGAGGGGATTCACATGCCTAAGGACTATGTCAAAGGAATGAGCAAGGTGCAATGTCGAGCAGGAATTAAGGCGCTAAGCACCTTAGATCAAGTGATTTCACAGCGAAAAATATCGGGAATTTCAGTGCATGAGTGGTTGACCAGTCAAGGTAAAACTACCGTGCCAGCAGAACACGTAGCCCAACATGCCTTTCTTAAGTATCCCATGCTTGTTACGGACCGGGAGTTATTCTTGCAACAAGCAGAAAAAGAAAGAATTCCGCTGGGAGATTGGTTTATTTCCCCCTTGCATCCTGTATCGCAATCCTTGGAAGCTTGGGGTCTAGAAGTTTCTGATTTTCCAAATGCAGTATATATAAGTAAGCACATTGTTAATCTTCCCTTAGATTTACCTGTGCATAGATTGATTAATTTTCTCGAACTTTACAAAAACGAAATTATCTAATATGTTACCTTTCTCTCCCCCGCGAATAGACCAACGAATCATTGATGAAGTTACGGATACCTTGCGTAGTGGTTGGATTTCCACGGGTCCAAAGACTAAGTTATTTGAAAAGAAAATCACCGAATATGTGGGGTGTAAAACAACCGTAGCCGTTAGTGCGTGGACCACAGGAATGGAAATTGTATTGCGTTGGTGGGGAATAGGACCGGGCGATGAGGTTATTATTCCTGTGTATACCTATTGTGCGAGTGCCAATGTGGTTTTGCATACCGGAGCAAAAGTGGTGATGGTGGATATCAATCCGGATGATTTTAATATCAGTATTGAAGCCATTCGCGCAGCAATTACCCCACATACGAAAGCGATTATGCCGGTAGATATCGCCGGGTTGCCTTGTGATTTTTCAGCGATTAAGCAACTTGTTGAAGAGGCAAAACCAATGTTTAACCCAACAACACCGGAACAACGCATGCTAGGACGTATATTAATCGCTTCAGATGCCGCGCACAGTTTTGGCGCAACCTATATGGGAAAACAAATGGGTGCTATTGCTGATATTACCTGTTTTTCCTTCCATGCGGTAAAAAATCTAACTACGGCGGAAGGTGGTGCCATCTGTTTTAATCTACCTGAACCGTTTGATCACGACGAATTGTATAAATTGTTTTGTATAAAAATCCTGCATGGACAATCAAAGGATGCCTTGGCTAAAATGCAAAAAGGGGCGTGGCGCTATGATGTGATCGAACCCGGATATAAGTGTAATATGACCGACATTCAAGCATCTATTGGCTTAGTGGAATTGGAGCGCTATCAAGAAACCTTGACCCGTCGAAATGAAATTTTCGACCAGTATACGAAGGCGTTTGAAGCACTCGATTGGGCGGTGAATCCAATACGTGAAGACCGTTTTCGTGTTTCTTGTTGCCATTTATACCAACTAACCATAAAAGGAATAAGCGAAGTTCAACGCGATGCCATTATGCATGAAATTTTTGAGCAAGACATTGCGGTGAATGTTCATTTCCAACCGCTTGCCTTATTGACGGCCTATAAGAATTTAGGGTATGAGATTGCGGATTATCCAGTGGCATATGATAAATATTCGAGAGAAATATCCTTGCCAATTTATTACAACCTCACAACCGAGCAAGTGGATAGCGTGATTAAGGCGGTAACGTTTGCATATCATAAGGTGATGGGATGAAACGTTTAATGGACGTCGTATTTTCCTTTTTTATATTAATTGCCTTCTTGCCCTTTGGGTTAATCATTTCGATTTGTATTGCATTAGAATCTCGAGGAGGTGTCTTTTATCGCCAAGAGCGCATTGGACTCGGTGGAAAACCATTTATGTTACTGAAATTTCGTTCCATGCGACCGAATGCAGAGTTGCAAGGAAAACTTACGGTGGGAGCGCGCGATCCACGTGTGACTCGGGTAGGAGCCTTTGTACGAAGGTATAAGCTCGATGAATTCCCTCAGTTTATTAATGTATTGAAAGGAGAAATGAGTGTTGTTGGACCTCGCCCGGAAGTAATTGAATATGTCAAGCATTATTCTGAGGCGCAACGTAGGGTGCTGGCGTATAAACCGGGCATTACCGATTTGGCTTCTATTACTTATTTTGAGGAAAATAAATTGTTAGCTAACGCCGCGGATCCTCAACAGACCTATATTGAGGAAATCATGCCGGCGAAAATTCGTATTAATTTGGATTATCAAGCCAAGGCTACCGTTTGGAGGGATTTGGGTGTAGTTTGGAAAACGGGTATGCGAATGCTTAAGTAAAGTTGTTGAATTAAAATAATGAGCAGCTCTATGGAATTAAAAAAAGGAAAACTATGTTTGACTCTATTACTGGTTAGTGCTATAACGTGGGGTCAGAATCAAGTAAGTGATTCCATAAATAGAAGGTTAGAAGTTAAAAATCAATTCGGAGTTCAGTTTGGCGGACCAAGTTTTCTTTCCTGTAATTATGAGCATTTTTTTAATCATAATTGGAGTATTGAAGTAGGAGCAGGTTCTATTTTAGCAATTTCTGGGGTTCATGTCGGAGGGCGTTATTATGTTGGCACCAAAGCAAAACCCACAAAATTTGCTCCTTACCTCGGTGCGGCCCTCGGTGCAGCTTTCTTTATTGGCGGAGGAAGTTCTGGAGGGATTGATGGTTATGGTGCAGCAGTTGCATATGTTCCAATTGGAATACAATTAATGACGAAAAAAAGGCTTGCGGTTTCCTTGGAAGCTGCGGGGATGTATCTTGACAATGAGCTTTTACCTATGGGTGCACTTCGTTTGTACAGATCACTTAAAAAAGAGAAGAAAAAACGAAATTAATCTTTCACTAATTTAACAATCCGTGAAGTACTTGCAGTCCTGACTTCAAGCATATACACTCCTTTGGGAAATGATTTTATTGAAATTTGATTATTCCCATCCATAGTGATTTCACGTGTTGTTTTTCCATCCATACCATAGCAGTGTAGGTATTCAATCTGGGAGTTTGAATTTATAGTAACAACGTCAGAACTTGGATTTGGCGCAATTGAAAGTGACCATGTCGATTCCTCCAGTTGCAGGGACGGATTTAAGCGGGAAGGTGCAGCCCCGTAACAATCTCCATCGATTCGTGCCATGTCGAAATACGTACCGGATGGAGGGAGCATGACATTGGAAACAATGGATCCATCCAATAAGGATAAACCAACCAAGTAGATTTGGGCATTGTTATCCATAGTTTCAAAATAATAGATGAGGTTAATTGGGTCTATCGTGGCCCCACCATTCATGATATAGTTGTCGAAGTTTAAGGCAGTTGGTAAAGGGGTGACTACTCCTGTTGAAGCGTTAATTTTACCCAAGGAAAGCACACCTACCCCGTGATCTACTATTAATCCATACATCGTTGTATCAACACAGCTGTAGGCAAAATTGTCAAAGCTGTCTCCACCGCTTGGAATACTAATTAAGGGCTGGGTATATATAGAACCATTGTACAAATCGATTCCCATCAGTTTTCCTTCAGAAATAAAATAATATACCATCAGGTGAGGGTTTATGGACGAGCCAGCCATTACATAGCTTGACGCAACGGATGCTGGCGAGATGAGAGAAACTTGTCCTGTACTTAAATCGCAAGTGGCCAAGCGCATGTCGCCTGAATATACGCCTGTAGTTGGATTGTATAATACTTGAGAGAATATGCCGTACATCGTGGTGTCGGATGTATTGAATTTGAAATTATCGAAATTTCCTGTGGCACTGGGTAAGCTAACTACTACATCATTTAAAATTCCTCCGTTGGTTAAATCAACTGAAAGCCAAGAATCTTGATCTTGATATGTATAGGTATTGTTATATGGGTTGAGCGAGACTCCTGTTAGGTTGATGGTATTCCCTAAGTTCGGTCCCAATACATTAATTACCCCTGTTGTCGGATCAATGGTGGCAAGTTGAACCGTAGATGGATTGTTATTTCTATACAAGCCATACATGGTATTTCCTAATTGTCCGATGGAAAGAAAAGGGATAAAAAGTATGAGTAATTGAAGTGTTCGCATACGACAAAACTAAACAAAAACAGGTTGCCTTACTAATTAACTTCGATAGAATATTCGTGTATTGAATGCCTTCCCGGTGCAAGAGACATGATCCCTTCCTTTTCTTTTAGTGTACCAGGTGAATTTATAGCGTCTGCCCATCCCCACCACGGTTCGATACAGAAAAAGGGAGCGCCAGGTTTGGTCCATAAGCCCATTGCAGTCCAAGAGTCGCAATGTAAGGTAAGTAATTTTGGGCCATTTTTTTTACCAAATCCAATCGATTGAAAGGGGGGAGATTTGATTACAATCGCGTCCGATGCAAATAATGATTCAGTTAGATCGAACGTTCGATTCAGAGGTAAATCTTTCGTTTCTCCGTTATAGTAATTACCCGTAATTAGGTGCTGCTGAACCGTGAATTCCCCTCCGAAATCAAGCGCATAGTCATTCAGGTTCCCTTTGATGTGAAATCCGGGGTGACCCCCAATGCTAAATAAGAGGTCTTTAGCATCTCTGTTAATTACCTCATGTGAAATTTTTAACATACGGCCAATCAACACATAGGTAACCCGTAATTCAAATTCATATGGATATTGAGCCCGCGTATCTTCATTTGCTTTAAGGCATAAGGTTACCGATGTTTCACTGTGCTCAAGTACTTCAAAAACTTGGTCTCGTGCAAATCCATGTTGACGCATCGTATACACCTCGCCGTCCAAGGTATATTGATCATTCACCAAGCGGCCAACAATTGGGAAAAGTATTGGAGCATAGCGATTCCATAGCGCATCGTCTTTCTTCCAAAGGAGGTTTCCGTGCTCAATGTGCGTGAGTTCCTGGAGTTCTGCCCCCAGTAGGTTGATGCCGATTTTTAGAAGATTATTTTCAATGGTTACCAACATGTTCTCGTGCGCTAAACAGCAATTTCAATCCAGTGAAATAATTCTAATGATGTTAAAACCCTTTTATTTTACTAAAAAAACTTCGATGCCTCGGGTATAGGAAGCGTAGACATCGTCTCCATCTCGATTGAGAATGTTAGAACTTTCATTTACCGGACAGGTACTGACAATTTGCCATCCATTTGCCAACAATGCAGCGATTTCTTTGTCGGCCTGTTCCGTATTTTCATCATCACAAGGTGAATGTTCTACAATTACCATTCCACCCACATTGCTCGTTTTTGCTGCAGTCTTGTAGGGCATCCAAATTCTTTTATATTGCATATCTTCTATGTATTAATTAACCTTAAGCATCTTTCCATTCGAATTCAGCATTATCATAGTCAATCATGTAGCATCGACTAACTAAGTTTCCATTTTCATCAAAAATACTTGGTTCATTTTGAAAAGATAAGGTGATGAAGCATCCTTCCCATTCTCCTTCTTTCCATTCAAAACAGTCATTGATTAATAAATCTTTTGCTTCGTCAACGGTTGCGAATTTTTTAGAAAAATATTCTGTTGGTTCTTCTGTATCTAAATTTTCTTTGTGGCTTGTCCAAGCGCTAAATTCTAATGAGTACATAGCTCAAATATTAAAGTATAAAACTAATAATTAGTCACTAATTACAATGAAAACCTCTTTTGATAAAAACGATGTTAATTACAAAACAGCCTTCTTTGTTCGTCTTTATCCTTATCAAAACCTTTATAATGTTATCGTTTATACGCGTGAGTTCATATTTAGATTTTACATTAAAATTCTCCGATGAAGAAATCAGCTTGTTCAAATAAACCAGTTATGGTATTGTTTAATTCTGCATTGTTCGAACGAAATGAATCAAGAATGATTTTCCGTGTATCCTCTTTAGATAACTTCAGTCGATAATGATATTGAATAATTAAGTTACTAATACTTGTGATGTAGTGCTCATGAGCTTCCAATTGTGCTAATAACTCCGGGTCCTTGTCAATGTATTTTTGGTACATTTCCAACGAAAGGTCTGAAGTTATAAACCAATCATCGGCGTTGAATCTTGAAGCAAAAGAAAATTCTACGCGTTTTAGTCCGTTGCAAAAAGCACAATGTGGTCCGGGCATCCAAAAGAAAATTCTTCGAAGACGAATAACATCATGTTTATCTACCTCACCTTTACCAAGACATCTTGGACAATCAATTAATTTACCTTTCTCTTCAGTATCCATTGGTTTTAAATTTACAGAATCACCCCTCAATGACAATCGAAACCTCTTGGGTGTCGCCATCTATCGGAGGAGATAGCTTATGAATTTCAACGCGAAGGCTCAATATTCCTTGCAATTCTTTTTCAATTCTCGTAACGATTCGTTGTCCCACGTGCTCAATTAACTTCGACCGAATGACCATTTCTTCGGCCACAATGTGTTGGACTGCACAATAATCTACCGTATCGATTAATTCATCACTTGCCGCAGCTTTCGAGAAGTCGGTGTCAATATCCACATCTACCACATAATGTCCGCCAATGCGCGCTTCTTCTTCCATGCATCCATGAAAAGCATAACAGCGAATACCCCGAACGTGAATTTTATGCTTCATGTAGAATTACGGCTATTTTAGGTAGGTTCTCTTTCATGCGGTTTAATACTTCTTCTTTCCCAAGAAACGCGCTCACATCAAACATACCTGGACCAGCACCAACGCCAGTAACAGATAGGCGATAAGGGAGCAATACCGCACCAATACCCAATCCTTTTTCCTCCAAATACCCTTTAAACGCTGACTCAATGTTTACCGCAGTGAATTCATCAATTCCTTCTAAACGAACCATCCATTCATTCAAATAGCCAGTTGTTTCAGCTTTCCATTTTTTTCGTATAGTTTCCGTATCAAATTCACTTGGATTGGCCAAGAAATAGGCTCCATCCGTTAGGATGTCTTCTGCGAACGTGGCTCGTTCTTTCATCAAGCCAACCAAGGTTTCCAAGGCGGAATCAGAAAGCGTTAAAGAAGGCGTTGTTTCCTTTAATCCCTTGGCGATGTCAGCGTCAGCCTGCATACGTAACCAACTTTGTTGAAACCATTTCGTTTTTTCCGGATCGAATTTCGCCCCGGATTTTGATACTCTTTCCAACGAAAAGGCTTCTACTAACTCATCTAGGGTGAAAATCTCCTGAGGGGTTCCTGGGTTCCAGCCCAATAAAGCCAACATGTTAATAAATGCTTCAGGCAAGTACCCTTTTTCGCGATATCCCGAATACAATTCACCTTCTGCGGTGATCCAATTGGTCGGAAATACTGGAAATCCTAAGCGGTCACCATCTCGTTTGGATAATTTTCCGTTTCCATCCGGTCTTAGTAAAAGCGGAAGGTGTGCAAATTCAGGGGCATCCCATCCAAACGCTTGATAAAGTAGTACATGCAAAGGCGCAGACGGAAGCCATTCCTCCCCACGGATTACGTGCGAAATATTCATCGTATAATCATCTACGATGTTCGCTAAATGGTAGGTAGGCATGCCATCACTTTTAAACAACACTTTGTCGTCCAAGTTGTTGGTGTTTACTACTACCCATCCACGAATGAGGTCATGAAACCGTACATCTTCATTGCGCGGCATTTTCATTCGAATCACATAGGGGTCTCCATTGGCTATACGTTGTTCCACTTCCGTATGCGGTAAGGTCAGGGAGTTTTTCATGGATACTCTAGTAACGCTATTGTATTGCCAGTTTGGCATCCCCATTTGTTTGGCCTGTTCCCGCATTTGTTCCAATTCTTCCGCTGTATCAAAGGCATAATATGCATGTTCTTTTGCTACCAACTCCTCTGCATACGGACGATACATGGCTTTTCGTTCCGATTGTACGTAGGGGCCGAAATCTCCACCCAATCCAGGTCCTTCGCTGGGCATGATACCACACCAAGAAAGCGCATCCATAATGTAGTCTTGTGCACCTGGTACAAAACGCGTTTGATCCGTATCTTCAATGCGAATTAAAAAGGTTCCGTTGTGTTTTTTAGCAAACAGGTAATTATAGAGTGCAGTTCTTACACCTCCCATATGTAAAGGTCCAGTAGGTGAGGGGGCAAAGCGTACGCGAACAGGTTTTGACATGGAGTTATTTTGGGGCAAAGTTAAGGATTCTATTGTAAAGGGGGCAATGAAGCCCCCTTAGAAAACCATTTTAGTTGCCCGCCACAAACTCCACACTTTTAGTGGTAGTGTTCCCTTCGTGGTCTAAATTAACAATGAGGCTTAACTTCATGTTCGAGGTTGCCCCTTCCATATTAACCCAGTGTTCATCAAATGCATAGGAGGTTTGATGGGTAGCATTGCTCCCGCTAAACACCACTTGGTTGGTGGTTAAATTGGTTAAGGTTAAGGAATAACCGTGTAATTCACCGGATCCAACTACCGTGCCGTGCATATGCAATGCCTCCCCTGCCATAACGGTATCACCAGCTTGTGGTTCCAATAAGGTTAAGGTTGCTGTAATGGGTTCACTGTGTTTTTCACAACTGGTACCCACGAAAAGAATTCCCAAGGTAAAAGTTATTATGTAAATGGTTGCTTTCATTTTTTACTATTTTTTGTAATTAAATAGGACAGCGTACATGACACCCGTATGCCTTGTTTCATACTGCCTTGGTTAAAATTTTGCTGGAGTGGTTGTATAACATTTAACCCCCATAACCAGTTGTAGCTTAGGTAGTTTACGCTTACTTGACTCTCAAATACAAATCCTTGATTGTTGTATCCGCTTACCGGTAGTCCATCTTCTGTACTGGCTCCAAATCGTTCTAATTGTAACCCAGGTCCAACAAGCAGTCGACCAATCCCTAGAGATTTATTCCAAACCACGGTAAAGGCATACGAATACGTATTGCCATACCGATACCCACTGGCATCGCGCATTTTGTAGGTGTAAATCCCTTCTTGTTGAAGGCTGACATGTTCAGTAAGTCGTTTCGTAAAAAGTAATACGGTACTGAAATTCCATGCACCTGTGCTTGGATATAGGTTTCGAATCATACTCGATGTTGGTGCTCGTCGTCCCCATGGAGCTTTTATACCTAGCCCAAGCGAAAGAAAATTTCTCGTAGCCTGGTTGCTATCCTTGTGGTGTACAAGCACATGATTTACAAGGATTCTTGGGTCACCTAAGCCTTGAATAAAATCGCTCCCTAAATCACGCTTTTGCCTCCCCACTTGATAGGGAATATTCGCTGAGATTTGCCACCGGGCATGGGGTTGCCATCTGGCAATTACTTCTCCTTGCGCAATATACTCGCGTGAATGAACAATACCATTCAGATAACTGCGATACGTATTTAGACTACTTTTTATACCGATCGTGTGAAATTGAGTGGATGCCAATAAGCCTATCGAAGCATTACCGGAAACACCACCGCATACATCACACGACCAAGCCGAAAACGTCCACAAGACGATTCCGAACATGTTCATGAATTTCATGGTTTACTTATTTAAGATTAATACAACAATCGTGTTAAATCTTAAATAATTGGCGGGTGAAATATGGCGTGCTTATGTGCCGAAGATTTCGGGCATGAATACGGAGTTTTTTGTACTTCGTAAACTTGATCTATGCTGAAAATGGAAGAACTAGTAAGGTTTGAAGGAAGGTAACACCCCTCGATTTCAAGCTGTTTAATTAAACCCAGTTGGGTTTCTTGTTTTGATTTACGCTCGGATAAATCAAACTCTGCCTTTCTGAGTTGTTTGGCTAGGTAACATTTTCCGTTACATTTCAATTCAGGCCGGTTCTTATTCTCACAAGAAAGTCGGATAATTTCTTGCTGATTTATTTGAAAGTAAAATAACCAAAAGGAGGTGTAAATAAACTTTCCACAAAACAACAAAACTAAGAAGAGTGCAAATACCCTTTTCACGCTACAAATTTACTTCCTTTTCAAGATAAGTAAACTGATTTGTATCATTTTTTTACCTTTGGATTATGAAATATTTGATCCCATTTCTTTTTGTATTTGTGCTTTCCTCTTGCGTCAGTGTAGATTACCTTCCGCACATCATAAAAATCACCCAAAAGCACCATGCTATCGCAGTTTTACCGCCTCGGACAACCATTGAGCGCAAAATTTGGATGACTGATGACCGCTTCAATGAGCTTACCCTTCAAAAACAGCGTCAATTGCAAGAACAATTGATTCGTTCCTTTGCTCGGCGCATGAATGAAGGGAAGTGCTTCGTTGAGGTATTAGATATTAATTCTACGAATGATGTGGTGCTCCCTTCCGGCTATAATGAGGGTAGAATTTCACCAAAGGAACTGTGTAAATTACTGAAGGTTGATGCCGTGTTGGAGTCAAATGTTCAAATTCTTGAACCCGTTTCAGAAGCAACAGCAATTTTCTTTCAACAGGCCACCGGAACCACATTAATTACCAATTCGATTACGCTTCGAGCATCCTTAGTAGATACCCTTGGAAATGTTCCGATATGGAATCTTACAGCAATGAAAAATGGCACCCTAGGTTCAATTAAACAAGTAATGATGAATAAGGTGATTCGCCGAACTACCAGAAATACGCCATACAACATTAAAAAGAATCCATACCGAAAGCTCTATCAAAAATATGTGGAAAATGGGGCACTGTAAATTGTCCTTTTTTTATTTCCACTTTTCCATAAAAATCTCAGACAAAAACTTTCCTTTTCCCGTTGGAAAACCAATATGCATCATCTTTGCAATGGTTACAGGGATGTCAATCATTTCTGCTTCTGTGCTTATTTCTCGGTTTTTAGGAATGTCCGGTCCCAATACCAATAAGGAAATATGCCGACATCCATCACACCCATCCCCATGGTTAATAAAGCCGTTTTTATGACCTTCC
Source organism: Flavobacteriales bacterium (assembly GCA_947463385.1). Taxonomy (GTDB): domain Bacteria; phylum Bacteroidota; class Bacteroidia; order Flavobacteriales_D; family Crocinitomicaceae; genus UBA952. The sequence goes on along the minus strand of CANHSL010000048.1, from coordinate 6,502 downwards.
GTATGCCGTCCGTGATCGTTCGTGATAAATAAGGTGGTCTTATCTTTCAGCATAGGATTCGCTTGAATAGCATTCCAGATTTCAAGAGCATAGGCATCTGTATACTTGATGTTATCTAGATATTTTTTCCAATCGTTGCCGTGCCCATTTACATCTACACCTAATAAATTAACCAGCATTAAATGCGGTGGGGTCGTAGACGATAAGGTTTCTTTCACTTTAACCATCGTTTCTCGGTCAGGACCATAACTCAACCCATTGCCATTAGGTCCGCAATATGAATATGGACGAAATTTATTCTTCCATGTACGATCTTTTGTATTAGATAATACATTCAATTTTCCTTTACTAGCAATGATTTGAGCATCCGTATTTAAGGTGTGGCGTTCCTTGATGTAATATTGAAATAAGGATGGATTTCTAGGTAAGCCTGCTCCCACATTGGATATGCGTTGGTAAATCCCTGTCATTAACGCAGTGTGTCCAGGAACCGTAAACGTTGGACCATTATTCCGAAAGTTGGAAAAGAATGTGCCTTGAGGCATCAGGGTGTTGCATAAATTGGGTATGTAGGTGCAACTGCTGTCTCCATAGGTTTCCGTATATCTTGGGCCATCTATCACCAAGATTACAAAATACTCAGATTTGTATTGAATTTGTTTTTCTTGTGAATTTCCTAAGAAAACAATCCCCATAAAGAGGAGAAAAATATAATTAGCTAAGCGTGACATGCAACAAAGGTAAGTAAACCCTGAATTCTTGTGAAACACTTTTCAATATTGGTTGTTCTCACTTAATGAAAGTAACTGTACTTTGGTTCAAACGTGATTTACGCCTTAACGATCACCTTCCGCTTAAGCGAGCCATAGAACAAGGACTCCCTATAATTTTACTGTATGTCTTTGAACCTGAATTGATGGAGGCAGCGGATTCAGATGTGCGCCATTGGCGCTTTGTTTTTGAGTCCTTGAATCAATTAAAACAATGCTTACCTCAACAAGTTGTTACCATAGTACACGGTAGTGCCGATTTGGTGTTCGAAACATTGAGTACCCACTATGATATTCAAGGCGTATTTTCCCATCAAGAAACTGGGAACTGGATTTCATACATGCGCGACAAACGCATCGCCGACTTTCTTAAATTAAAGCAAATTCCATGGCATGAATTCCAATCGAACGGCGTTATACGCGGATTAAATCACCGCAAAACATGGGACAAAGAATGGCTTAAATTCATGCATGCTCCGATAGAAGACCCTAAGCTCGAGCAGTTAATTTCTGTTGATGTTATTTGGGATTTACCGAATGAAACCTCCTTGCCTGAAGGAATTAAGACCTCGAATAAAACCTTTCAGCCAGGTGGTTTACTCCATGCTAAACGCTATTTGTCTACTTTTTTTGATGTACGGCATCGGACTTATTCTTTACATATTTCCAAGCCTGAGGCAGCTAGAAAATCTTGCAGTCGATTGTCCCCGTATTTAGCGTACGGAAACCTTTCCATTCGACAAGTTTATCAAGAGGCCCTTCGCGCAAAAAAGCAGGGTGGGAATGCGCGTTCTCTCGCTAATTTCATTTCAAGATTGCATTGGCATTGCCATTTCATTCAAAAGTTTGAAACCGAATGTCGGATGGAATTCTTGCCAGTGAATGCGGCATTTGAGGACTTAGGTAAGGTGAAGAATGAAGTGTTTATTGCCGCTTGGCAAGCGGGAAAGACCGGGATTCCGTTAGTGGATGCCTGCATGCGGAGTGTGGTCGCCACCGGATACTTGAATTTTCGAATGCGGGCGATGGTGGTTTCTTTTTTTGTATACAATTTATGGCAGGATTGGAAAGACCTTCATTTCTTAGCGCGGCAGTTTCTGGATTATGAACCGGGTATACATTATCCTCAAATCCAAATGCAAGCCGGATTAACCGGCGTTAATACCTTAAGAATTTATAATCCAATTAAAAACTCGGAAGCGCATGATCCGGATGGTGAATTTATAAGGAAATGGATTCCGGAATTGAAAGATGTTCCATCCTCCTTGATACATGAACCGTGGAAAATGAGCGAAATTGATCAAGTTTTCTATGCTTGTCGCCTTGGCGTTGATTATCCCTTTCCAATCGTGGATATTGAAACTTCTCGTAAACATGCTTCCGATATCATGTATGGTATAAAAAAGTCACCCAAGTCGAGAACCCTTGGCAAAAAGGTTCTGGCCAAGCACGTTTCACCAAATCGAGTTCAACATGAAAAACGTTAAAAAGACGAATCTTCCGCAGAAAATTTGTCCGGTTTGTAAGCGGCCCTTTACGTGGAGGAAAAAATGGGAACGCGTTTGGGATGAGGTTATTTATTGCAGCGATCGCTGCAGAACCAATAATAACCAATGAAAATAAAAGAAATACGCCTGATATTAGGAGATCAATTAAATATAAATCACTCGTGGTTTACTGCGATTGACCCTTCCGTTTTGTATGTGTTGATGGAGGTGAAATCCGAATCAGAATACGTTACCCATCACATTCAAAAAGTAGTTGCCATCTTTTCTGCCATGCGAGAATTCGCATCCCTTTTGAAAGATAAAGGACATCAGCTCCGATATTTCAAGATCAATGATTCAGACAATCATCAAGATTTTATTAAAAATTTAACGGTACTGCAGCAGGAATTTAATCCGCAAAAAATATACTACCAACTTCCGGACGAATACCGGCTGGATGCCTATTTCAAGCAGGCCAATATTCCTTTGTCACCCGTAGATTCTGAACATTTTTTAACGGGGAGGGATGATCTTTCAGCATTGTTTCAGGGAAAGAAAACCTTTCTCATGGAAACGTTCTACAGGCAGATGCGAAAGAAACATCAGGTCTTGATGGAGCGCGATCAACCGGTGGGCGGACAATGGAATTTTGATCACGATAATCGAAAAAAACTACCGTCGAATGCTGCAATTTTCACCACCGCACTGGAGTTAACAGACCAGACAGCAGTGTATGAGGAAATTCAGCGCGCGCAACTTAAAACCATCGGTGAAATTGTTTCAACTGAATTTTCATGGACAGTGACTAAACATGCTGCACTTGAGCTCCTCCAAGCCTTCATTGAACATGCCTTGCCTTTATTTGGGACTTACCAAGATGCCATGGCAACGCAGCATTGGTATGTCTATCATTCGCGTTTGTCGTTTGCCTTGAACGTGAAGTTAATTAGCCCCATAGAAGTCATTCGAGCGGTAGAGCAAGCGTATCTTAACAATCCAACAGGCTATGCATTAAATCAAGTGGAGGGCTTTATTCGTCAGGTGCTTGGTTGGCGAGAGTATATGCGCGGTATTTATTGGGCGAAAATGCCCGAATTCTCCACGCTCAATTATTTTGGAAATGAAGCGCAGCTACCCACATGGTATTGGACGGGTGAAACAAAAATGAATTGCTTACACCATTCCATCAAGCAATCCTTAGATCATGCCTATGCGCATCACATTCAACGCTTAATGGTTACGGGCAATTTCGCATCCTTGCTTGGGGTGCATCCGGATGAGGTAGATCGTTGGTATTTGGGGATTTATATCGATGCCTTCGAATGGGTAGAAATCACCAATACACGGGGAATGAGCCAATTCGCCGATGGCGGAATTGTGGGATCAAAACCGTATGTTTCTTCCGGAGCTTACATCCAGAAAATGAGTAATTATTGTGATGGGTGTTTTTATAATTCAAAAGAAAAATTTGGAGAAAAGGCTTGTCCGTTTAATACCTTGTATTGGGATTTTTATGCCCGTAACCGTTCCTTGTTGGAGCGCAATCCCCGCATCGGTATGATGTACAAAGTTTGGGATAAAATGGAGAAGGAACAAAAGAAATTAATCATAGAAAAAGCACAAGAAATAAAACAAAATATAGAACATTTATGAAACGAGGGTTGGTGTGGTTTACGGAAGATTTGCGGGTTGATGATAATGAAACCCTATTGAGAGCGATTGCGGAGAATGATGAAATAGTTCCTGTATACTTTCTGGATGAGTTAGCCGATAAGCGGCAGTTGAACATTCCGCGTATGAGTAAGGATCGTAAATCATTCGTACTTGAATCCTTAAACAACCTTCAACATCAGTTTCAATTACGAGGCGGGAAATTATTGGTGATTCACGGTAGCGCAGAAAAGGAAATCCTTCAATGTTGTCGACGTTTTGAGATAAGAAAAGTATATACGAAAAAGCAAGTAGGGAGTGAAGAGAAGGACAGACAGTCTACGATTAAAGAACAGTTATTGAAGTTCGGAATTGATTTCGAGACTTATTCTACAAGCACCTTGTATCACCCGGATGATTTGCCCTTTAGTGTGCGAGATATCCCCATGTTATTTACGAAATTTCGTAAGTTGGCAGAGAAGGAATCTAAGGTAAGAGTTCCTTTTGATGCGCCTTTGAACATCGTTGTTCCGCCAATCGAAATCCATGAGCTAATTTCTCCTGAAAACGGAAAACCCTCGTGGTTAAAAGGTGGTGAGGATGAAGCAATTAAACGACTAAACCATTTTATATGGGATAGCCAAGCGATATCTACCTACAAAGAGACCAGAGACCTCTTGACGGGATTGGATTATTCTACCAAGTTTTCATCTTGGCTCAGCCTTGGTTGCATTTCTCCGCGAAGAATTTTTACGGAAATAAAGCGTTTTGAGCAGCAAGTTCTTGCGAACGATTCCACCTATTGGGTGATTTTCGAATTGTTATGGCGTGATTTTTTTCGTTTCAGTTTCAAGAAATACCCTAAGGCATATTTTCAACTCCATGGATTGGATCAACAGGCGCTTTACACCCAATTTGATCCAAGCAAATTTGAAGCATGGACGCAGGGAAAAACTAGTGAATCCTTAATCAACGCAGGAATGAATGAACTCCGAGAAAGCGGTTTCGTCTCAAACCGTATGCGCCAAATCTTGGCGAGTTATTGGGTTTTTGGAATGCAACAGGATTGGCGTTATGGCGCAGCGTGGTTTGAGCATTGTTTGGTGGATTATGATGTGGCTTCCAATTGGGGGAATTGGGCCTATATCGCTGGTGTAGGTAATGATAATAGAGGTGGACGAGAATTCAACATCGAAAAGCAAACGCAGTTGTTTGATAAGGATGGGGTTTACCGTGCACAATGGCTTACATCGTAAATTAAGTTCATCAGGCAACCATCTATTTGTCATGCCGTTATGCGAAATATCAGGGATTGATTGGAATTCCGGGCAAAGAGCCCTCCGCGCGCAAATTAAACCACTGATGTCTTGTTTAACCTTTTAAATTCTACTGCCATGAAAACAAACATCATGTTATTCCTTGCTGTATCTGCAGCCGTTTTACTCTCATGTAACAAGCACCGAACGCCCACCTATGAAGTCGGACAAGAAGCCTTTGGAGGTGTAGTTATCAAACTAGATGCCTCGGGTGAACACGGGGTAGTCGTTGCCAAAGAAGACCAAGTCACCATTTCTACAGGGAATAACTACAGCGAATCCGTATCCATTGTAAGTTCATATGATGAAGGGGGTACCGGGTGGCGCTTACCCTCCAAAGACGAGTTACTTGCGATATACAGCATGAAAGCGAGTTTAGGGTACTTTCAGTCTTGGCACTATTGGTCTTCTACTAAAAACGGGAGCCAAAACTATACGGTGCACTTCGGAACTGGTGCCTCAAATTGTTATTGCAATGGGAATTCTAATTTTTGTTCTCGAGCAGTGAAAGATTTTTAGTCCCTTATTTTTTGTAACAAATTTAAACGCATGGGTTGTAGGGTAAAATCTACCTCATGCGTTTTTTAATTGTATTTATTTCGATGGCGATGCTCCATCAATCTAGCGCTCAAGCGTATATGCGTAAAAAGCAAAATATAGGGTTCTACACCGGTGGAACCTTCAAGGACGCGCAGTTCAATACCGCTTCGATTGGACTAACCCGGTCCGTTTTGAATTATTTTGAGCCAGAGATTGGGCTTAGAGCTACACTCCCTTTGGCTGCTCCCTCGGATAATAGTCAAATGCATAATGTCTATTTGACCGCCGGACTTAATGTACGTAAATCCTTATTCCCGATTAATCAACGGAAAAAGGGCCGCTCTTGTCGCGGAGAAATCATCGAGATTTTTGCCGCCCCGGAGTATAATTACTTGATTAAAAGCAATACGGATCGATACGATAAAGGTCAGTTCTCTGTTCGCGCTGGACTCGGTATTTTTCATTATCAAACGGGATACGCTAAACGAAGTAAGGCATGGAATGTGAAGGCACAGGTTTATTTTCGCTATGTTCCCGGACCAATAACCAATACCATGTCCATTAAGAACGAATTCGGCATTCAATTGCGGATTTTCAAATTCAAGACCTACGATTTTTTGAAGTAGATTAATTCACCTCGTATTCCAAACGAATGGTAATGTGTGCAGTTTTTCTGCGCGATGAGGTGTTAAAACTACCGCCCCAAGCATAATCTTCAGAACTGTTTTCAGCGGTAATT
>CANHSL010000047.1 GCA_947463385.1 Flavobacteriales bacterium | reverse complement strand
TACTGTCTTAACGTCTTAATGTCTTCTTGGACTTTAGGACTGTGGAAACAAGAAGTTATTCTTCCCCCTTAGAAGGGGGATAGAGGGGGATGAAAAAAGTAAAATCCACCTCCTCCAATGGAGTATAATACTCGGCAATATTACCCCCCCACTTAAAAAATTTAATACTCGCAATATGTCATCCCCCTTAGTCCCCCTTCGGAAGGGGGAAACAAAATGAAACAACTTAGTGGACTTTAGGATTTCAGGACTTTAGGGCTTTTGTATTCTCCTAGTGTCTTACCGTCTTCTTGCCCACAAAAAAAAGAGGGGCAAGCTACTTTTATCGCACCGCTACAACCTCATACCTTTGCTACGTTCCCGTCCTGGAGGATTAAGAGGGAGCTGGTCGTAAAAGACTTACCCCGTGCAAATGTAGGTAGATTTTCTTAAAAGAAAAAAGGACCTTACTGATTAAAGAAGTTCAAGGTTCGTTCACAAACGGCCAACAGGTGCTCAGGTACCGACGGTTTTTCCCACGGATGACTTGCACCAAAGACGTGATCTGCGCTTGGAATCACTTCGAGCTTGGTTTGGCTCCAGGCCGCAAGGGCTTCCCCTTCGGCGATTGAAACGGAGCTGTCCTTATCCCCGTGAACGACGAGAATCGGAATGGGCAAGGCCTTTATGGCGAACTCAATGGTTAAGGAATGTTCGTTTTCTATGAAATCTTGGTACAGGCTATAACGTTGAGGTAAGTGCTGTCGAGTCCGTCCGTTAAGGATTGTGCGAATTCCGTTATTTTTCCATTGGTCAAGTTTACTGCCTGTAGGAAAACGTGAACCAATATCTGAGATGGATGCCCAAAGCGCTATTTTATCGGTTTGTGTTTGTTTGGCGTGTAAAATCACGTCGCCTCCTCCGCGAGAATGCCCAATCAGAAAGGTGGATTCAGCTTGTATACGTGTAGCTATATGAGAACGGAAATATGCAATATCTGCTACTTCATAGGAATAGGTGTTTTGAGAAAAGGCTTCTGGATCTGGAAAATCTATGCCTTGGTTGCTTGTCCCTCCGTTGTGTGTGAGGTTAAACTTGGCAAAGGCAAAACCATGTGATACAAAATAAGATTGAACAAGATGCCATGCTCCCCAATCTTTGAATCCCATAAATCCATGAACAAAAATTACTACCCGTTTATTCCAATCCGCAGGAACTTCTAAATCGTATAGGCTTTTACGGCCTGCAGATCCTTGGTATAAGCCATTGATAATCTGGAGGACTTCCACGGATTAGTTGATTTTAAAGCTTACATATTTTATGACGTGACCTTTCGCGTGAAACAACTGCTCATAGTGTGTTTTAATGCTGAATATTTCCCGTTGAGCAGGGTTCGTTTCAGTTTCTAGGGTTGCGTAAAGGTCCGGACGATAATCGACTATGGGATACCCATGTTCTTCAATTTGCTCCATAGTGAATTCAAACAGCAGGTCGTTGTCGGTTTTCATATGAACCAACCCGCCTGGTTTTAAAAACTTCCGGTATCGTTCAATAAATATGGCCGAACTCAAGCGTTTCTTTGGTTTTTGGGGTTGAGGATCAGAGAAGGTTAACCAGATTTCATCTACTTCATTCGGTCCGAACAGTGCTTCAATAAAATCAATGCGCGTGCGCAAGAATCCAACGTTGGTCATGCTGAGCTTTAAGGCTTCACGGGCTCCGATGAACATGCGATTTCCTTTAATATCCAATCCAATGAAATTCTTATTAGGGTACATTTTCGCTAAGCCAACCGAATATTCCCCTTTGCCACAGCCCAATTCTAACACAAGCGGACTGTCATTTTTAAAAAATTCTCGGTGCCAATTACCGCGCATTGGAAAGGGTTGATTTCGTTCGTATTCTAGTACGTTTTCAAAGGTTTTAATTGCCGCAAAGCGTGCGAGTTTATCTTTTCCCATGGTGCAAAGGTATTTGCTTTGGGTATATGATAATTTATCCTATTGATTTTTCTTAACTTTGAATCTAATGTGTAAATGTATTATTATGAAAAAAACCAGTGCTTTAAATCTTTCATTGTGTGTTTTTATCCTTGTTGGGATGTTTTCTTGCAGCACAAATAATTCCGGAAAATTAGAAGGGCCCAGCGTTTCTAAAATGCAAGCCGCCTCAATGGCCTCATCCAAAGCAAGGATTTCTTTTAAAATCAAAGGCACAGGTTCAAAAGGTGTTTCTGTGAAAATAGGTATCGGATCCAGTGTAGGATATGGTTCTTGTTGCTCCACGGTTAGCCCATTCACCACTTCTGGATTTTCAGGCAACGTGGGTGATAAGGTTTATGATGGAGATACGAAACGAGTAATTGTGAAAATTTACGATGGAATGGAAGGGACCACCATTGATTTGAAAGAATATTATTGAGAGGTAATTTACCTGCCTAAAATTAACAGTGCATTCGGTGTTTTTAGAGATTTTTATCGGAATTTTGCACCATGCATTTCATAGAACCATACTTTCGTTGGAGGGGAGAATATATTGCCTCGGAGGATGCCAAGTCTCCGTTTTACGGAAGGGTATACAGCGAATTTGAGTTTCAGCATCGGGTGTATAATTACTTGATTCACCCGCAATGGGATGATTTTGGGTCAACCACGCTGTACATGAAAATACTCTATGTGGATTATGAAGCAGGAACATGTGTGATTGAATTCATTGGAGAGTGGAACGATGCGATAGAAAACGACATCATGACCTTAAAATCGAACGTACTGAATCCACTCATTGAAGAAGGAATTTTGCGCTTTGTATTAATTTTTGAGAACGTGTTAAACTTTCATTATTCAGATGATTGCTATTATGAAGAGTGGTTTGAAGATATTGAAGAGGGGTGGATTGCAGCGGTTAACATACATCCCCATGTAGCCAAAGAGCTTCAGCGGATTCAAATTGACTCCTATGTCGCCATGGGCGGTGAGTTAGATGAACTTGAATGGCGAACCTTTAAGCCTCACCATTTCGTTCAGAAAGTGGAACAAATCGTCAGCCACCGACTGTGCTAATGTAACTTTGAAGGACATGCCTCGTATCGAAACCCATGTCAAATCAACAATATCAATTTCAGTACCGAATGCATGCGCATTGGAATGAACTTTCACCACAAGATGTCATGCTTATTAAAGAGGCATTTAATGCCATGGATAAAGCGTATGCGCCATACAGTCGCTTTAAAGTTGGCGCTTCGGTGCTCTTGGAAACTGGAGAAGTAATTTGTGGTAGTAATCAAGAGAATATTGCATTCCCTTCGGGATTGTGTGCCGAACGGGTAGCATTAAATTATGTGGGTGCAAATTTCCCTGGAATCACAATTGATACCCTTGCCGTGGTGGCACAAGGAGAACTCATGCCGGAAGAACATTTGCTGTCTCCATGCGGTGGATGTAGGCAAGTAATGTTAGAATCTGAGAATCGACAATCTACTCCAATTCGCGTAATTTTAGTAAATCAAGATCAACGCACCATGATCATCGAAACCGTAAAGGATTTATTGCCCTTTGGATTCGGGAAATAGCCGAACAATTTAACAGAATTACTTTTCAACACTGACCACTTTTGATGAAAAAGTGCTGTATTTTTGTAGGCTACAAAATACATCAAAATGAACAGTTGGTTTACAGTTAAAGTTAAGTATACAAAACAGTTAGAGAACGGATCCCTTAAACGTGTAAATGAGCCTTATTTATTGGCAGCAATGACCTTTACGGATGCCGAAGCGCGGATCTATGAAGAACTTAGTGCCATGATTCGTGGAGAATTTATGGTTACAGGCATCACTCGAACCGACCTGCAAGATATTTTTCAATATGAAGATTCTGCCAATTGGTTTAAATGTAAAATCACCTACGGGGTTGATGAGGAAGATGGGGAGAAGAAAAAGAAAGTGGCCCAAAACTTTTTAGTTTCTGCACCCGACGTGAAAGAAGCCTACTTACGTATGGAAGAGAGTTTGGCTACCTTGATGATTGACTATCAAGTAATTTCTATCATTGCTTCCCCAATTGTTGAGATTTTCCCTTACCGTGATGATGAGGTGGCAAGTCCAGCAAAAGCAAAGAAAATTGAAGAGTTCATTGAACCAACAAGCAATAAAGGAGTCGTTTTTTCAGCATCCGGTAGCGATATTGACGAAGACGAATTAACGGTTGATGACCTAGATGAAGCCGCGGATGATGACAGTCAATTAGACGATCAATTTACGGGCGACGATGAGTAATCCACTGGATCAGCTGAGGGACAATCATTCAGATTTTTCAAAAAATCAAGAAGCATTTCAATTTACTGATCCCTTTTTGGCGTTTGAAACGTGGTTTAATTTAGCGGTGAGTTCTGGAGAAAAAGAAGTCAATGCCATGGTGATTTCCACAGTGAACGAAGCAATGAAACCTAGTGCTCGTGTGGTTTATCTCAAAGAAATATCAGATCAACAGTTTGTGTTCTATACCAACTATTTGTCTCACAAAGGGAAAGACCTTCAACAAAATCCAAACGCCTCGTTACTGTTTTTCTGGCCTGGCCTTGAGCGTCAGATTCGGATAGAAGGAACGGTTAATAAAATTAGTGAAACGGAAAGTGATGCCTATTTTGCTTCACGTCCCCGAGAAAGTCAATTGGGGGCTTGGGCATCCCATCAATCCGAACCCTTAAAAGAAATGGGCGAGATTACTCAGCGGTTTAAGGAATTAGACCAAGAATTTCCAGGGCAAGTTCCTCGGCCTAAGCATTGGGGAGGCATGGCTTTACGTCCTACGTATCTGGAGTTTTGGCAAGGACAAGCTTCACGCTTGCACGAACGCGTATGTTTTAAATTGAACGAAGATGAGTGGCAGATTAGCCGCCTAAATCCATAAGATGAAAGAAAGTCCTACTGAAGTTATTACCCTGAGCAACGGGATCCGTTTGGCCTATGTGCGTTCAAACAGTGCTGTTGGACACCTTGCTTTTTATTTTAAGGGAGGTAGTCGAAGTGAGCCGTCAACACACCCAGGTCTTGCGCACTTTTTAGAACATTGTATTTTTAAGGGAACCCATACGCGCAAAGCCATGTGGATTCTTACGCGCCTGGATGAGGTAGGAGGGGAGTTGAATGCGTTTACTGCGAAAGAAGAAATTTGCGTGCATGCCACGTTTTTGAATCGATATACAAAACGCGCATTTGAACTCATGTCGGATTTGGTGGTGAATTCGAATTTCCCAATTCAAGAAATTGAAAAAGAAAAAGAAGTAGTAATTGATGAAATTAATTCCTACAAAGACAGTCCCTTGGATCGTTTGATGGATGAGTTTGATCGCATTTTTTTTGGTGATCATCCGCTGGGTAACCCCATTTTAGGAACAAAAAAATCGGTGAAACGATTTAAACGGGAAGATTTATTGGCTTTTATACAATCCAATTTTACAGCAGACAATTTGGTGGTTTCTTATGTAGGACGTGAGCCTAAACATCGCTTGGTAGAGTTAATTGAAGGGCAATTAAAAGATTTGCCGGCTAAGGCTATGAATTTAGGATGGTCCCCGCCAGCTGAGATTAAACCCTTTACTATTCGTAAGAAAGAATCTAATTTTCAATCCCATGCGATTCTTGGTGGTATTGCGCCATCGTATCACAGCGATGACCGCTTGGCAATGAATATTTTGATTAATTTCTTGGGTGGACCCGCCATGAATGCCCGATTGAATATTGTTATTCGCGAGAAGCATGGATTGGCATATCATGTCGAAGCGAGTTATGCGGTTCTTGAAGACACAGGATTTTGGGGCATCCTTCTTTCTGCGGAACAAAAAAACATCGATAAGTCGATTGATTTGGCAAAGAAGGAGCTTCGCTTGTTGGTAGAAAAGGGCATGACCCCGATTCAACTTAAAAAGTCAAAGTATCAATTTTTAAGTCAATTGTCCATCGGTTGGGAGAGTAACAATGCCCGGACCATGTCGAATGGGAAAACCTTACTTATTTATAACCGTATCGATTCCTTAGAAGATACGTTCCGTAAAATCAATGGAATTACACTCGACGAAATTAATGCCGTAGCACGCAAGTACTTTTCAGTAGATCAACAGTGTATGTTGGTGTACGATAAGAAATAAGAAAACAGTGAATTAAACAGTCAGTTTAACTTACTTTTTTCTATTTGCATAATATTCGTCCCAGTCTTTTGCTCCATGGCTTTTGAGATAATCTTCGCTGCCTTCAAAACCTTCTTTCTTACACCAATCTTCTAAATCTTCTTTTCTTGAGGCTTGTCCAAGGGTGTAGTGATTTCCAACGCAATAGGTATCATATTCGTTTGCAACTTGAATGGTTAGGCCAAATTGGTCGCTCACCATATCCTCTACTTGTTTAATGGTCATATTCGCTCGGATTTTCAAGTCATCTGCATTCCAATTTACCGCTTTGGAGGTACGTTGGTTTAACTGTGCAAAAGTTGACTCAGGATCAGCAAACATTTTGCCTTTATAAACTCTCAATGTTAGTCCAAAATTATTCTTAAAATCAGCTTGAACTGTTTTTACTTTTTGGTTTGGTTCAATATCAAAGTCAGCTGATTTAAACCGATCGAAGAAGTTAGAAAAGATTCCCATGTTGTACGTATTAAAATTTCGAATAAATATAAGGATATTTTAATGGTTATTACCTCCTCCCAAAAATTTTACTTCCCACCCGTATTAAGGTACTTCCCTCTTCCATGGCAATGGGGTAGTCATCGCTCATACCCATTGAAATTTCCTTAAACTCAGTGGTAGAACTAAAATGCGTGGATTTTAGTGCACGAAAGATACGGTGTAAAGACTGGAATTCACTTCTGATTTGCGCTGTATTTTCTGTGAATGTAGCCATTCCCATTACGCCGCATATGCGAACATGATCGAGTAAGGAAAATTCAGGTCCAGTTATGAATGCTGTGGCTTCTTCCATTGATAAGCCAAATTTTGTATCTTCTTGAGCAATATGAAACTGTAATAAACAAGAAATCCGCCGCCCGTTTTTTTGTCCTTGTTTATTGATTTCTTGCAAGAGCTTGAAGCTATCTACCCCATGAATCAGGTGAACAAAGGGCGCAATATATTTAACTTTATTACTTTGTAGATGTCCAATCATGTGCCAACGGATATCTTTCGGAAGCGCTTCGTACTTTTCTACTAAATCTTGGACTTTATTTTCCCCAAAATCCCGTTGACCTGCCTCATAAGCTTCTATGATGCGTTCAATCGGATGTGTTTTTGATACCGCAACGAGGGTCGTGTTAGTTCCTAAGGAAGCGGTGATTTGTTCAAGTTGATCTTTAATCATGAATGTCCATTATGGTTAATCCACTGCGTAATTTCGGTTCAACCCACGTAGACTTTGGAGGCATATACATCCCGTGATCCGCTACTTTTTTCACTGCAGACATCGGAATTGGAAAAAGGAAAAATGCCACCTTAAACGTACCGTCATTCACTTGATTTAACACATTAACGAATGGGGTGTTACCCGGCACGAACGCAATGTCATCTGAGGTTTTTAAGTCGGAAATTCCCAAGATTGGATCTAGAATCCACTGGGTTAAGAGTTCGGCATCCAAGGAATGGGTGGGGTGATTTTCATCAATACGTGTGGAATCCAGTACTAAGGAATAACAGGTATTATTCAAGTATACGGTAATCTCATGTGCAGTGAGCGGTTTCCTTGGAGTAGTTAAGGAAGTGAGGGTTCCTAGGCCGGCTAAGCGCGCTATAAACGCTTCGCTGCTTAGTCCATTTAAGTGTTTCACTAAACGCTGAAACTCAAGGATTTTAAGCGCGTCCTCCCGAACAAAATACGCTAAAAAGAACTGTCCTTTTCCTAGAGTACCGTCCGCTTTATATTTTTCATACAAGGCTACCGATGAGGCACTTCGATGGTGGCCATCTGCGATGTATACCGCTTCTATTTTTTTGAATTCTTTGGAAAGTTCCGTGCTTTCAGCAACCGATAAAATCCATAATTCATGGGTAATGAGGTCGGTGGTAGTGAATTCGTATTCGGGTCTGTGTTGAATGACCGAGTCTACGATCGCATCAATTGGCGCTGTACCTTCATAGGACATTAGCACAGGTTCCGCATTTAAGCCAACAATATCCAAGTAGCGCGTAAAAACACCTTCGCGTTCTGTCAGTGTAGCTTCGTGTTTCTTAATGCGATCACTCAGGTATTCTTCTACATCAGCGCCACCAATAATACCTGTATAGGATCGGTCGGGACAGGTTTGACGATATATGTATAAGTGTGATTCTTGATCCTGAATTAGGATTCCCTTTTCTTTGAATGATTCATACCCCGCTTTAACCAATTCAAACCGTTCGTTCGAATTTGCCTCCGTGCGTTTAAGGCGGTTAAATTCCGGATTAATGATGTGCAAGAGGGTGAAGGGGTTATCTTCTAGTTTGGCCTTAAGCACATTGGGTTTATAAGAATAGTAGGGCCTCGTTGCTACTAAATGCACCTTGTCCCTAACCGGACGAATCGCTCGAAAGGGTTTGATGTTTGCCATACTAAAACTTATAACTTACGCCAAGACTTGGAAGAATAGGGAATTGGTAGATTACTTTTGACGTGACGCGATTCACGTAAAAGATATTCTTTCGGTCATACACATTGGTAATGTTTCCAGTTACCTCTAATCGTGTTTTATTCTTAAAGTCAAAATGTTTTTTAACCGTGATATCCAATCGGTGATAATAAGGAAGTCTGCGGCTATTGAACGAGCCCAAAAGCGTGGTAATCGTTGACGGGTTATTTGTAACGTAATCTGTAGTAACGCCACCGTTGAAATTCTCCGCTTGGTAATATCCGGCGGTTGGGGTAAATGGAAGACCAGAACCCAAGTTCCAACGCACATTAACTTCTAAGTCTTTTTTCTTACCGAATTGGTAAGAACCCACTAAATTGATGTTGTGGCGGCGATCGAATACCGGAAAGTACGTATCAAAACCATCCCATCGGGTAGAATAACTATATGAATATACCCCCCAAATGAACAGGCGATTTAAGGTTAATTTGTAAAGTACATCCACACCTATGGTTTTTCCTGATTCAATAATGAAATCTTTTTTAAACACATCATCCACCAATTCGAATTGGGCAAGGTCTTCGTATAATTTGTTCTGATTAATATTACTTAACTGATTAAAGTACTTGTAATATCCTTCAATGTTTATGAAATTTGATTTGTTTAGGTCGTATTCTAACCCCAGGATACCATGCCATGCATATTGCAAGCCATTTTGAATGTCCTTAGTGTTTAGATTTTCTGTAACAAATTGCTCTTGAACGTTCGTTGGTGCTGAAAGTAACCCGTTAAACAGGTTAACGATATCTTTGTCGCTAGAGGCCGAAGTGAAGTTTTGCGAGTACCTTCCGCCTGAGAATTTGAATCTCATTTTTTCCGTAGCGTTGTATTTTAATCCCAACCTTGGTTCAGGAGAAATGGTGCTTAATGAGGCGTAGGCCTGAACTCGAAACCCTGCTTGCATCACCCATCGAAGGTCTTTAGATACTCTTCTGTAGTTATAGTATGCGCCAAGTTCAGTGGAGAAGTTAAATGCTTCTATTTTTCTTTTGGCTTCATTGAAGGTAACGAATTGGGTATTGAACCCACAGAAATTAAATCCGTAGTTCATTTCGCCTTCGTTTTTTAGGAAATAAGAAAAGTCAAATCCGAGGTCAAAGCCACCGATTTTTGAATATCTTGGTTCAACCTGGTCCTCTGCGAAGGTGGTCATAAAGTTTGATCCGTTTACATGTCCTCGAATAAATACAGGGGAACCTGACGGAATCATGAGGAAGTTCATTCCGCCGCCGGAAGCTTGCCAATTCAAGTCGGCAATGCTGTAATTCACGCTGTCTTGATTATGGAATCCAAAAAAGCTCACTTTCGATCCGCTCTCGCTGGTGAAGGTTACTTTTCCGTATAAATCGGTAAAGTTAAAAGGTAGGCCATCGCCTTCGTTGATTTTAGGGTAAAGTGATTTGGATGTATAATCAATTAGGGAGTGTTTCGCGGTAAATACATACGAACCCGGAGAAAGTCTGCCGTTTTTTGGTTTGCTAAAGGGCCCTTCCAATACCAGTTTTGCTAAGAACGGAGACACAGATACTTTACCTCCAAACGCGCCACGATCGCCATCGCGGTAGGAAATATCCATAATCGATGAAACTCTTCCTCCGTATTTTGATTCGAACCCTCCAGTATAAATGTCTACTGATTTTACGAGTTCTGTTTCAAAAATCGAATAGAATCCAATGGAGTGAAAGGGGTTGTAGATGGTCATACCATCCAATAAGGTTTTGTTTTGTATCGGGGTTCCTCCGCGCACATAGAACTGACCTCCTTGATCGCCTGTCACAGTAACTCCAGGTGTAACAGAAACGGCGCCAAGTACATCACTTTCTGCGCCATAAACGGGAATGCGTTCAACGCCTTCTTTATCGAATTTAATGGTACCTACATCTGGTTTGGTTTTTTTTGTTTTTGAGTCGGCGGTAACTACCACATCATCAAACGTTTTGTCCGTAGGGGTCAGTTTAATCGGAATGTCAATAATCTTTTTATCTGCAGGGAATGTTACGGGAATAAACGTTCGCTTATATCCCGGGACATTTATACGCAGTAAATAATCTGCTTTTTTTAATTTCGGAATGGAAAATAACCCGTTCGCATCGGTCATCGCACCAGCAACGAGGGTGCTGTCCATAGTGAGTAAGGTTACTTTTTCATTGCTGATGGCTTCCCCATTTTTTTCATTAGAAATAAATCCCCGTATGTTGTAATCTTGAGAAAAGGCTATAACCGGGAATAGGAATAAAAAGGAAAGAAAGCGCATAAAAAATTTTCCCCGAAGATACGCAATTGAAATGAATTTTTAGCCTGCTGATTCGCTAAAAAGCGCTTCTACAAATGCTTGTTTATCGAACAATTGTAGGTCTTCCATTTTTTCCCCAACACCAATGTATTTTACGGGAATTTGCATTTGGTCGGAAATGCCTATAACGACACCACCTTTGGCAGTCCCGTCGAGTTTGGTAATGGCTAGGGCATTGATTTCGGTAGCTTGTGCAAACTGCTTCGCTTGTTCATAGGCATTTTGTCCCGTGGAGCCATCCAACACCAATAATATTTCATGCGGAGCATTTGGGAATACCTTAGTCATTACCCGTTTGATTTTACTCAGCTCATTCATCAAGTTTACTTTGTTGTGCAGTCTACCTGCGGTGTCGATAATCACCACGTCAGCGCCGTTTGCTTTCGCAGACTGTAAGGTATCAAAAGCGACACTTGCTGGATCGGCATTCATGCCTTGTTGAACGATGTCTACCCCAACACGCTGAGACCAAATAATTAATTGATCCACTGCAGCTGCTCTAAAGGTATCTGCGGCACCCAGCATCACTTTTTTTCCAGAAGTTTTAAATTGATGGGCAAGTTTCCCAATCGTAGTTGTTTTTCCAACGCCGTTTACGCCAACCACCATGATGACATAGGGCTCATTTGGGTTGAGTTGTTTGTTTTGTTCAAGTGAAATGTTGCTATCTACCAATAAACCGGTGATTTCCTCTTTAAGTACAGTATTCAACTCGTCCGTATTGAGTACCTTATCGCGATCTACACGTTTTTGGATTCGGTCAATGATTTTAAGGGTGGTAGCCACACCAACATCGGATGAAATCAGTACTTCTTCCAAATTGTCTAGTACTTCATCGTCTACCTTGGATTTCCCAAGTATGGCACGGGTAATTTTATTAAAGAAGGACTGTTTAGTCTTTTCTAGTCCTCGGTCTAGGTCTTCTTTTTTACCCCGTGAAAAAAAATCAAAAATTCCCATATTATTAATGCATAAAAAATCCCGTCCACCTTGGCGGACGGGATCGTCTATAATTAGATGATCGATTAATTCTTAGCGAACCAATCTTTAACTTTGTCGTTGTGAACGATTTCTTCTTTCGTAACGTAACCACCTGATTTCTCAGATTTAACCATTTTAATCACTTTTGTGTGCTCTTTTCCTCCACCTTTTTGTAAGGATGCAACTACTTTCTTTGCCATGGTCTATGCTTATTTAATTTCTTTATGAACGGTATAACGCTTTAACACGGGATTAAATTTCTTTAATTCCATACGGTCAGGCGTGTTTTTTCTGTTTTTGGTTGTAATGTAACGAGACATTCCAGGCATACCTGATTCTTTATGCTCCGTACACTGAAGAATTACTTGAATTCTATTTCCTTTACTTTTCTTAGCCATTTTACTTTGCGTTTATTCTGTTTCCCAACAGGGTAAATTATTTAATAAATCCTTTAGCCCGAGCATCTTTCAAACAAGCAGAAATTCCTTTCTTGTTGATTGTTCTGATTGCTGAAGTGGATACTTTCAAAGTAATGAATGTATTTTCTTCAGGGACATAGAATTTCTTGGTTACCAAGTTTGGTAAAAATCTTCTTTTCGTTTTACGGTTTGAGTGAGAAACGTTGTTTCCTACCATTACCGATTTTCCTGTTAGCTGACAAATGCGCGACATGATGTATTAAACTTTTAATTAAAGCGGGTGCAAAGAAACGATATTTTTAAGATAAAAGCAAATTGAAATTTATTTTTTCCGCGATTTCTAAGGCTATTAATCCTCTAAAAGTGCTAATCGCAATAAATTTAACGCAGCTAAGGTACTCATTTCAATGTTTCTCAGGCGATTATCACCGAAATGGAATTTTTTTGCAACAGTTTCTCTAGAACTGGCAAGTCCAATCCAAACGGTACCTACTGGATGTTGTGAGTCGCCCGCGGTTGGCCCCATAATTCCTGTCGTGCTCAAGCAGTAGTCTACTCCAAGGCGTTCCTTGCCCGCTTCGGCCATGCGTTTTACAACCTCTTCACTTACCACATCATATAATTCAATAAACTCAGGTTCTATTCCAAGTAAGCTGGATTTCATGCTGGTTTGATAGGTTAGCAAGCTGCCCCGAAAATATTCAGAAGACCCAGAATTACCTACAATCGATGTGGCTAAACTTCCTGCAGTACAGCTTTCTACCGTTCCTACTGTTTTATGTTGGCTCGCAAGTTGCTTGGCGACTACAGTCGATAAGGTGTCTTCCCCGTAACCAACGATGAGTTCGGGAATGATGGTTTGCAATTCGTTTATTTTACCTTCAATTAATTGCTTATCTACTTTTCCGTTGTGAGATCCGATCCGTAATTTCACCATACCGGGCGATGGGAGATACGCCAAAGATAGCTTTGCCTCTTCCAAGGATGTTTCCCATGCGCCAATGCGTTCCGCAAGAAAACTTTCGCCCATGCCGTGGGTTATTATTGTTTGATGATACAGGGCATTTAAGTTGTAGTTTTCCTGTAGCCTAGGTAGAATTTCCTCCTGAAAAATCCCTTTCATTTCATAGGGTACCCCCGGAAGGCTAATCACCGATTTCCCTTTGGCTTTGAACCACATGCCCGCTGCAGTTCCCATGCGATTAGGTAAAATTTCACACCCTTTTGGCAGTAATGCTTGGTCGATATTTACCTGAAGCATTGGCCGATTTCTCCGTGCAAAAAACTCAGCAATGTGGTTGAGTGTTTCTTTGTCCTCCACCAAAGGCATATCAAAATACGCCGCCAACACTTTCTTGGTGCGGTCATCTTTCGTAGGACCTAAGCCACCCGTAACAATGCAGAGATCGGCAGTGGATTCATCGATGGCTTTGCGAATGATATGCTCGTCGTCAGAAATGGTTAGTACCTGTTGAATTCTTGCGCCAATGAGCGACAACTCTTTTCCAAGCCACGCCGCATTGGTGTTTATGGTTTGTCCAATTAATAACTCATCTCCGATCGAGAGTATGGATACGATCATAATTTGATGAATTTAGCGATAGACTCAATGTGTCCGGTATGCGGGAATTGGTCAACGAGACAGAATTTCTCTAAGGTATACCCGGCATCAACCAGTGTTGAGGCGTCTCGTGCTTGCGTAGACGGGTTACATGATATATACACAATCCGTTTTGCGCCAAGTGCGATTGTTTTGAGCAAGGTTTTTGGAGCAATTCCTGCGCGTGGAGGATCTAAAATAAGCGCGCCGATGTTGCCTTCATATTCTGGATGTTCCTTAAGGAATTTACCCACGTCTGCAGCATGAAAATGCAGGTCGCTTAGTTTGTTTTTCTTCGCATTTTCTTTAGCATCCTCAATGGCTTCAGGTACGATGTCAACACCCGTTATTCGGGCGCTTGGGTTTCTAGTAGCAATGAGTTGCGCAATGGTACCTGTCCCACAGAATAAATCCAATATTTCTTGATTTGGAGGGAGGTCCTCCAATAAATAATCTATTGCTTTTTGGTAAAGTAGTTCTGCACACGCTGGATTGGTTTGGAAAAAACTCTCCATGCGCATTTGAAAGGTTAAACCGAGAATTTGTTCTTCAACAAAGGGTTTGCCATAAAGCATTTTGGTCTGCCCGTTCTCTATCTTTGATCGATCCGCAACATCATCATTAACCGTATGTTGAATTCCTGCAATTCGATTTCCGTACAATTCTAATAACTTAGCAACGAACGCATTTCGGTCAAAGTGTTTAATCCCGTCGGATGACGTAACTAAATTAACAAGTAATTGGTTGTGCAGAAAGGACTTCCGGACAATGATATGTCTGAAAAACCCTATTTTTTGCGGTGGATGCCAAGCGGGTAACTTAGTGTCTTTTAAAAAGGTTCTTAGCAGGATCAATTTCTCTTCCCATTCCTTGTCAAATAACCCGCTGGGCTTGTTCAAATTCTCCACTTTCCACCATGTTCCCCGGCGTTTAAATCCTAAGGCAAAGGCATCGTCAACATCTTCACCGCTTTCCATGTCATGTTCAATGCTTGAAAAGCTATATTCCATTTTATTTCGATAAAAATATTGGGAAGGAGAAGCAATGTATTCATCGAATTTTTGTTCAATATCTCGGATTCCGCTGATCTTTGAAAAGGTACTTAGGGTAGAGGAAAGCTTTGCTTTGTGTTGTTCTTCTTGCGCGACAAAAATGTACGGGGCACCTGAAATTTCTTGGTAATCAGAAACGACCTCGAGCGGTGAACGATTAATTACCTCGACCAATTTTGCCTCGGCATGGTGTTTCCGTTTAACATCGATTTTTGCTTTAACCACTTGACCAGGAAAGGCATTATCCACAAATACAATGAAATGTGAATCTTCGGTTGGGATTTTTGCGATGCCTCTTCCGCCAAAGGCAAAGGCGTCTATGGTTAAAGTAACCAGTTCTCCACGATGAAACATACTAAATCATTCCTCGAATTACACCCTTGTCGGAGGCTTGAATAAACCCAAGAATTTCATCACGAAGGGGGGAGGCTGGAATGCTTTCTTCTATGGCTTGAATTCCTTTAGAAATATTGCTGTTTTGAACATAGATGATTCGGTAAATGTCTTCAATCAGTCGGACATCCTCATCACTAAACCCTCTTCTTCTTAAACCCACCGAATTCACTCCGGCAAAGGTTAGGGGTTCTCTAGCGGCTTTTATGTATGGAGGCACATCCTTTCGAATCAATGAAGCTCCACCGATAAATGCGTGTTTACCAATATGAACAAACTGTTGCGCTGCCACTTTTCCTTCAAGGATGGCATAATCGTCAATGGTAACATGTCCAGAAAGTCCCGTGTAGCTTGCTAGGATTACGTGATCTCCAATCTGGCAATCATGCGCCACGTGTACATAAGTCATGAGTAAACAATGAGATCCAATCACAGTTTTCCACTTGTCTTTGGTGGCTCTATGAATCGTTACACACTCCCTGATTTTAGTATAATCTCCAATTTCGACCGTTGTATCTTCACCTTCAAATTTAAGGTCCTGAGGAATCACCCCAATCACTGCTCCAGGGAAAATTTCACAATGTTTACCGATGCGTGTTCCTGGATAAAGTGCTACATTGGAATGGATTTTTGTTCCTTCTCCGATAACCACATTTTCATGAATCATACTGAAAGGGGCAATGCTAACATGTGCACCGAGCTGTGCATCAGGATGTATACTCGCTAGGGGAGAAATCATTCCGTTTTATCTTTAATAATTTGTGCTAACATTTCAGCTTCCATCACAGGTTTTCCATTCACATAGGCGGTTCCTCCCATTTCAACTAAACCACGGCGAATCGGTGAAAGAAGTTTTAATTCAAACACGAGGGTATCGCCAGGAATAACTTTGGATTTGAATTTAACCTTATCTATTTTCATGAAATACGTTGAGTATAAGTGAGCATCTTCAACACCACTTAATGCAAATATCCCACCTACTTGAGCCATGGCCTCTATTTGTAGAACACCTGGAAATACCGGGTTTCCTGGGAAATGTCCCGTAAACATCGGTTCATTCATGGTTACATTCTTTACCCCAATGATTGAATTTTCATTCAATTCCATCACTTTATCAACTAATAAAAACGGATACCGATGCGGGAGCATGCGTTCGATGTCCTGAATGTTATATACGGGCTCCTTCGTCAAATCAAAGTATTTCCCTTTCGCTTGCTGTTTTTTGATTTGATCCTTTAATACTTTGGCAAATCGCACATTGCCTGAATGACCCGGACGGGCCGCAAGAATATGCGCCTTAATCGGTCGTCCGATAAGTGCTAAATCACCAACGATATCTAACAGTTTGTGTCTAGCAGGTTCGTTTTCGTACTGAAGTTTAAGGCTGTTTAGTACACCGATACCCTCAATGGATATTTCAAGATTCTCTTTCCCCAACAGTTTTGCCAATCGATTAAGTTCTTCCTGCGAAACATCCAG
Organism: Flavobacteriales bacterium; assembly: GCA_947463385.1. Lineage (GTDB taxonomy): Bacteria > Bacteroidota > Bacteroidia > Flavobacteriales_D > Crocinitomicaceae > UBA952. The sequence goes on along the minus strand of CANHSL010000047.1, from coordinate 1,844 downwards.
TCGATCAACAAGGACAATTGCATTGTCTAAATCACCACCTTTAATTAGGTTGTTCCCTGCTAAATACTCTAATTCCCTGAGGAACACAAAGGTTCTGCAGGGTGCTATATATTGTTTAAATTCATCCAAATTATACATGCTGGCATGTTGCGTGCCCAGTACAGGAGAATTATAATCCACCATAACGGTTAGTCGGTAAACCTTATCTGGGATCGCCAAAAATTCGATCTGTTTTTCGGTGTCTTCCCAAGGAATGTTTTCATCCAATTCAAAATATACGCGCTCCGCATCTTGGGCTTCCGTACCCACGGAATCAATGGCTTTCACATAGGGGAGGGCACTTCCGTCTAAGATTGGAATTTCTTGCCCAGTAATTTTTATCAAGGCATTATCTACGCCGCAACCCACCAAGGCAGCAAGCACATGTTCCGTTGTATACACTCTAACGCCTTTTGACTCGAGTGTGGTTCCTCGTTCAGTAGACACCACTAAATCTACATCTGCATTAATTATTGGCGCATCTTCTAAATCGATTCGTTGAAATTTATATCCATGGTTGGCTGGAGCAGGACATAGTTCTATGGTGACTTTTTCTCCGGTATGCAAACCAACACCCATCAATGCTACGGGTTGTTTGAGTGTATGTTGTTGTTCGGTCATGTTATGATTTATTCGCTTTTAATTCATTGATTTCTTTCCTCAACTGACTCAATTCACGCATCATTTCAGGTAATTTTCTAAACCCGATAAACGAACGCTTAAAGTCGTTAATTGGTATGGCTGGCGTACCCATCAGGGTATCGGCTTCTTTGACAGTAGATGGAATCCCTGATTGTGCAACAATCTTTGTACCGTCAGCGATGTGAAGATGTCCACTTATCCCGGTTTGTCCACCTACCATGATGTGTTTACCAAGTTTTGCCGAACCGGCAATGCCCACTTGAGCAGCAAGTGCGGTGTGTTCCCCCACTTCAACATTATGCGCGATTTGACATAAATTATCTATTTTAACGCCTGTTTTAATCCGGGTCGACCCCATGGTAGCGCGATCAATGGTAGAATTTGCGCCAATTTCAACAAAGTCTTCAATGATTACATTGCCAATTTGAGGTACCTTATCAAATACACCTTGTTCGTTTGGAGCGAAGCCGAATCCATCGCTGCCGATTACGACGCCTGCGTGTATGATGCAATGTGAACCAATATGCATGTTGTCATATACTTGAACACCAGAAAACAACGTGGTATTCGACCCGATTTTGGTTCCTTGTCCGATGTGCGTGTTGGGGTAAATTGCGCATCCATCGCCTATTTGGGCATTTGCACCAATGTATACAAAGGCTCCAATGTAGACATCTTTTCCAACCGTTGCGGTTGGATCGATAAAACAGGGTTGTTCTATTCCTGGCGCTTTTCGCATGGATGCTTGGTATACACTAAGTAGCTTTGCAAAACATGCATAAGCATCTTTTACCTTAATCAAGGTTAGTGTGCTCGGTAAGGGTTTAGTTGGATGAAAACTATCGTTGACTATGCAAATACTTGATCCTGTAGTGTAAATATAAGACTCGTATTTTGGATTGGATAGAAAGGAAAGCGAACCGGCTTTACCTTCTTCTATTTTTGAAAGACCCGAAACGGACGCTGAAGCATCTCCTTCAACAATACCTTCGAGTAACTGTGCAATTTGAGTGGCACTAAATTCCATAATTCAAAATTAACGATAATCCGTCCGCCGAATTAACGACGTCACTTGAATTATTAACAATTAACGTTTGCTAATTGTTACGCTTGATGTCAATAATTGATAAGTCTTTAATTTCGATTTTCTCTTGATACCAAAT
>CANHSL010000046.1 GCA_947463385.1 Flavobacteriales bacterium | reverse complement strand
TACCTATGTGGTGACCTTTACCGATTTGAACGGATGCATTGCGGATGCCATGGTATCCATTAGTTATGAAGCGGTAATCTATGTACCAAATACCTTTATTCCGGATGGAAACGGCAGAAACGACTTCTTTGGTGTGTACGGCGGCAACATCAAAACCATGGAAATGCTAATTTTTAATCGGTGGGGTGAATTAATCAAAACCTTGAATAGCTTATCAGATCAGTGGGATGGAACCTATGATGGGCAGCGTTGTCCTGATGGTGTATATACTTGGAAATTGACATATACAGACAAGCAAGAACGTAAATACGGGCTTGAAGGGCATGTAGTACTGATACGATAAGCGCGGGAATTACTACCTTTGTGGTATGCATGTTCAGGTACACTCATTCACATTCAATGGATTTCAGGAAAACACGGTGGTGCTCTCGGATGAACAAGGACATGCGGTAATTATTGACCCTGGATGTTATGAAGCGCATGAGCGACAGGAACTTCTGCATTACATTGACTCATCGAATCTGCGGGTGGAGGGCTTGCTAAATACGCATTGCCATATTGACCACGTACTAGGAAATCACTTTATATCAGAAACATACCAAGTTCCGTTGGGGATTCACTCCTTAGATTTAGACACCTTGAATCGCGTAGCTGACTATGCACATGTGTATGGTTTCGAAGGATACGTGCCCTCGCCTGCCCCAAGTTACTGGCTGGAACATGAGCAAAAAATACAGTTTGGATCCATCGAACTCACCGTGCTATTTACCCCAGGGCATGCGCCCGGACATGTAGTATTCTATGTAGAAAAGGAAGGCATTGTCATCAACGGCGATGTGTTGTTTCGTGGAAGCTTTGGGAGAACTGACCTACCTGGTGGCGATATGGAAACCTTAAAGCGAAGCATACATGAGGTGATGTTTCAACTGCCGAATGATACGCTTGTATATTGTGGGCATGGACCTACAACCACGATTGGAGTAGAAAAAGAAACCAATTATATTCTTCAATTTTAATGGTAATCGCAATTAATTGCCGTCACTTAACACCTAAAAAACTCGAAGGATTCGGAACTTACACCTATGAGCTTGTAAATCGATGGATTACGGAGTATAAAGAGGTGAATTTCGTACTTATTTTTGATCGCGAGCCCGCGGTTGTGCTTCCGGAATTACCCAATGTAAAAAAAGTAGTTATTGGTCCACCGACTAGACACTCCTTATTGTATTGGATTTGGTTTGAATGGACTATTCCCCGTATATTAAAACAATACAAGGCTACCCTCTTCTTTTCACCGGACGGGTATAATTCCTTGCGAAGTAAGATCCCAAGCGTAATCACCGTACATGATCTAAACTTTGAGCACAATCCAACGGACTTACCAAAAGTTCTTGGCTGGTACCTTCGAAAATTCGTTCCGAAATTTGTAGAAAAAGCAACTCGAGTGCTCACGGTATCAGAATACTCTAAGCAAGACATCACAAGGTGCTACAAGTGTCCAAGCGAAAAAATTTCTACGGTTCACAATGGTGCAAATGAAATCTATCAACCCTTATCAGAGGAAGTAATAATCAAGACTAGAAAACGAATAAGTAATAATCGACCCTATTTTTTATTTGTTGGGTCTTTGCATCCGCGAAAAAATGTACAGCGCTTAATTACGGCCTATCAAGGCATAAACAATCCGTCGGTTGATCTGGTGATTGTTGGGAGTGCCATGTGGCGAGATCATCACATTACTGTAGACCCACGTGGTGCGGAACGGATTCATTTCCTGGGGTACTTGGCGCAAAAAGAACTTGCAGAGGTAATGGGTTCAGCGTTGGCCTTAGCCTATGTTCCGTATTTCGAAGGCTTTGGTATTCCCTTAGTTGAAGCCATGCGATGTGGGATTCCAATCTTGGCAGCAAACACCACCTGTTTACCAGAAATCGCTGGGAATGCTGCGATTTATTGCGACCCATTTAATGTTCAAGAGATACAACAGGGCCTAGAACAATTGATAGAAAACCATTCCCTAAGGGTACAATTAAGTGAAAACAGTAAAAAGAGAGCCGCCGAATTCAGTTGGGATCAAGCCGCCAAGCAATCATGGGAAGTGATTTACACTACCGCAAACACTTAAAATAATCAAAGGGTTCAAGGCATACTTGGCATTGATAATGCGCCTTGCATGCAGTACTTCCAAATTGACTAATCAGCTTAGTATTGGTTTCCTTGCATTTCGGACACGGTACAACGGGAGGTTTACTAAACAACACACTTTTGTCAACCTCATCAACGGGTGGAGCAATACCATATGCTTCAAGCTTTCGTTTCCCTTCCTCGGTAATCCAATCGGTAGTCCACGCGGGGGAAAGTGACGAATTAACGGTAAATTGGGTGATCCCATGTGCGTTCAACACCTTTGCGATTTCTTCTTCAATGGTTATCATAGCGGGGCACCCACTGTAGGTTGGCGTAATATCAATGATCCAACCATCCGGAGTTAAGGTAAGCGCTCGTAGAATCCCTAAATCCCGAATCGATAAGACAGGAATTTCAGGATCTTTAACCGCGTCCAATAGGGTGAGAATTTCTTCCTTGCTTACCATTGCATATTGGGATAAACCCGCTGCATATATTGAAGTTGAGCTAAGAGGAAGCCCATATATTCTGAATGACGTCCTTGCCTGCCTGCACCAAAAAACCCTTGATTCTCAGGCAATTTGAGCGTTGCGATATTTAGAATCGAAAGGACATGTTCCATCCAAAGCGGTTTCAAGTCTTGTAAATTAGGGATAACCCCTGCCTTTGCCAGTTGAATTTCTGTTTCATCCATGTAAAACAACTCCTCTGTGTATCGCCACAAATCTAAAATTGCGAACTGGGCACGTTCCTTTGATAGCTCTGTACCATCTCCCAAGCGAATTACCCATTCCGAAGAATGCTTTAAATGATAGCGTGTTTCTTTGAGTGATTTTTCGGCAATTGCGGCAACTTGTTCATCTGTTGAGGTCAGTAACTGTTCAAACAGTAATTTACGATATACATCAAAGAAAAATTGACGCACCAAGGTGTCTGCAAAATTTCCATTGGGCTGTTCAACTAGAATTGCGTTCAAGTATTGATGTTCTAGGCGTAGAAATGCCAAGGCATCCGCATCTCTTCCTTTACCTTCTAACTGCGCTGCATAGGTGTAAATGTTGGTCGCTTGACCGATTAAATCCAATGAAATATTAGTTAGCGCAATGTCTTCTTCCAAAATCGGTCCATGTCCACACAATTCAGCCAAGCGCTGACCTAAAATCAAACTATCATCTCCAATCCGTAATAAAAACTTATAGGTATGTTCCATAATTACATGTGTTCAATGCCATCAGGCAAGTCATAAAATGTGGGATGGCGATATACTTTTGAATCTGACGGCTCAAAATAAGCCTCAGAATCTGCAGGATCAGACGCAGTGATTAGTGCCGATTGCACGACCCAAATCGAAATCCCTTCGGATCTTCTGGTGTACACATCGCGGGCATTCTGTAAGGCCATTTCGGCATCTGCCGCTCTTAGGCTTCCAACATGTTTGTGATTAAGTCCTTGTTTGCTGCGTATAAAAACTTCCCATAGCGGCCATTCGTTCGTTGACATGGTATGAAATTTAGATTGTATTAAGATTTATGTTTTTTTGCATAGGCCATCGCGGCTTCTCTAACCCATTCCCCCTCTTCTTTTGCTTTCACTCGGGCTTCAATGCGTTCTTTGTTGCAAGGACCATTCCCTCCAACTACCTGCCAAAATTCTTCCCAATCAATTGCTCCGAAATCATAATGACCACGTGCTTCATTCCATTTAAGGTTTGGATCTGGAATTTTTAAACCGATTAACTCAGCTTGTGGCACAGAGGCGTCTACAAAGGATTGGCGCAGCTCATCGTTGGTGTGTCGTTTAATTCGCCACCTCATGGATTGTTCTGTATGCTTGGACTCTGCATCGCTTGGTCCAAACATCATTAACGAAGGCCACCAAAAGCGATTCATCGCATCTTGTGCCATTTCACGCTGTGCTTCCGTCCCATTCATCAAGGTGGTCATAATTTCATACCCTTGACGTTGGTGAAACGACTCTTCTTTACAAATTTTAACCATGGCACGGGCGTACGGACCATACGATGTTCTACATAAAGCCACTTGATTCATAATGGCTGCGCCATCAACCAACCAGCCAATCGCACCAATATCTGCCCAGGTTAAGGTTGGGTAATTAAAAATTGACGAGTACTTAACTTTTCCTGAATGCAAGTCGTCTATGGTATCTTCTCTACTCACGCCCAAGGTTTCGGTTGCAGAATACAAGTACAGGCCATGACCGGCTTCATCTTGCACTTTAGCTAACAACACCGCCTTTCTTCGCAGCGAAGGGGCTCGGGTTATCCAATTTCCTTCGGGCAACATACCTACGATCTCGCTGTGCGCATGCTGAGAAATCTGTCGGATTAAGGTTTTACGATAGGTGTCTGGCATCCAATCATTGGGTTCAATCTTAATATCCGCATCAATTTTTGCTTGAAATTTTTCTGCTAATTTTTCTTGCGTTAATGTTTCCATATCTTCCAATTATTATACAAATATACTCAAATCAAATCCTAAAAAAATGGGTAAAATTCTGACGGTACAGAATCTTATTTTTTATATGAACAAGAGTTCGATTTGAATTGTTTAATTTTGCCCACACAACATACCGCATGTCATTTAAATTTCATACCGTTCAAATTTCATCAATCCGTTCATTAACCGATGATTCCGCGGAAATTTCCCTGCAAATCCCAACTGAACTAATTGCCTCATTTAACTTTAATGCCGGACAGTACCTCACCTTTAAAACACAAATTAATGGGGAGGAAATCAGGCGCTCGTATTCTTTGTGCAGCGCACCTTTTGAGGGTGAATATCGGGTTGGTATTAAACGTGTTAATCAGGGGGTGTTTTCAAACTATGCGCTTGATCAACTAACAGTTGGAGATTCCATTGATGTTATGCCTCCAGCGGGAAATTTTAAATATCAAACAAATCCAGCGGCGAAAAAGAACATTGTATTGTTTGCTGCGGGAAGTGGCATCACGCCGATCCTCTCGATTGCTAAAGCTATATTGCACGAAGAACCCAATTCTTCGGTGACTTTATTCTTCGGAAATAAAGGTTTTTCAAAAGTGATGTTCGCAGAAGAACTGGAACAACTAAAAAACAATTATTTAACGCGCTTTCGTCTTTTTCATGTATTTAGTCAAGAAAGCCAGGGCATTCCGATTCAGAAAGGTCGCATAGACCATGACCGATTAATTGCATTACATCGCGCATTTTTATCCCACGATACCATAGACGGCGTGTATGTGTGCGGGCCCGAGGAGATGATTCTTAGTGTGAAATCCTTTTTTGAAGAAAAGGGATTGGCTGCTAGTCAAATTCACTTTGAATTATTCCATGCTGGGAATTCAACAAAGACGAAAACCAGTGAAGAAGTAAGAAAAATTAGCACGTGTGAGGTTGAACTAATTATTGACGACGACTTAATTTCATTTCAAATGGAAGCGTCGGATAAAAATTTATTAGACGCAGCACAGCGTGCCGGAGCGGACGTACCCTTCGCATGTAAGGGCGGCGTATGTTGTACTTGCAAAGCAAAGATATTAGAAGGCGAAGCCGAAATGTTAGTAAATTATGCCCTAGAGCCTGAGGAGGTGGAAAGGGGGTATGTATTGACCTGTCAAGCCATACCAACTAGTAATAAGATAACCATCTCATTTGACGAATAACATGGGAATATTTTCATTTTTAAGCGGGAGTAAATCCTTGCAGTGGGCTACATTAACCATTACGGAAAAAGAACATCTTTCTCCTGATTTTGTAGTCTTAACCCTAGAGAAAAACAGTAAAGATTCATTCAATACGCAGTTCACACCCGGACAGTATGTTACCTTAGAAATTGACATTAAAGGGGTTCAAATACGAAGGTCTTATTCCATTTGCGGGAAATCCGAAAACGGATTCAAAATTGGCGTAAAACGAATTGAAGGCGGTCAAATGTCGCCTTTTCTACACGACCAAACGATCAAAGGGAGCACGATTAAAGTGCATATCCCCGAGGGCGGGTTTGTCTTGAACGGCGAGCAAAACATTTGTGCCTTTGTTGCGGGCAGTGGAATAACACCGATTGCATCAATGATTGAGGCCTTTAACCCAGGAAAAAGTTTCAGGGTGTTTTTTGGTGTTAAACGAGTGAGCGATATCGTGTTTAAACCCCTTCTTGATTCGGTTAAAACCACCGTGTATTTAAGTCAAGAATCCCAAGATGGATATAAGCATGGTCGATTAGACTACAATGCCTTAATGGAAGAATTAAAGTCGGATTTAACGCTGCTCCAATCCGATGTTTATTTATTGTGTGGACCCGTTGAATTCATGCAAGAAATTGAACGCGGGTTATTGTTTTTTGGGGTACCTGAAACAAAGATAAAACGTGAATATTTTACGCCTCCGAAAAAAGAAGCCACCAAAGAAAACACGAATAAAATCAATGGTCCGGTGGCAATTACCGCAACCTTGGACGGTCAAACCCATGAATTCACTTTTCAAGCGGGTAAGAAAACCTTATTGGAAGGACTTGAAGAACAACGTTTAGACCCACCCTATTCTTGCCGAGGCGGTGTCTGCAGTTCGTGTAGAGCAAAAGTTATATCGGGTAAGGTTAGTATGCGCCAGAATTATACCTTAACAGACAAAGAAGTTGCTGACGGATATATATTAACTTGCCAATCCGACCCGTGTTCTGAAACCGTAAGCATTACGTTTGATGAGTAAGTGCATTGTAGTTTGTGGAACTTCTAGAGGTATCGGAAAAGCAATTCTTTCCTATTTATCTAGCGACCCCCAGCTGCACCTCGTGGCATTAAGTCGAAACGTAACGGAATTAACTGAATTTTATAAGGATAATAAACATGTTACCGTGCTTCCATTTGACTTGTCCTTACCGGTTGAAACGCAGCTAAATGAGCACTTTGCAGAAATTACAGAAGTTCATGGACTGATTAATAACGCAGGATATTTGGAACAAGGTCCGTCGGAATCACTCTCCATTGACGCCTATCATCGGTGCATGCAAACTAATTTTTTCGGTCCAGTAGCCTTAATTCAATGGCTATTTCCGCTACTTAATGCAGGAAAAGCGCATGTAGTGAATATTAGTACCATGGGAGCCTTTCAAGGAAGTGTTAAATTTCCAGGGCTTTCTGCTTATGCGGCATCGAAAGCAGCGATAACAAATTTCACGGAAGTTTTTGCCGAAGAACATAAAGACTCCGGTATTCGAATGAATTGTTTGTGCTTGGGTGCGGTTAATACAGAAATGTTGCAAGATGCTTTTCCAGGATATGTTGCCCCCACCAGTGCGGAGGAAATGGGTTCGTTCATTGCCGAATTCACGCTACGAAGTGGTCTTGTATTTAATGGGAAAATCCTTCCTGTATCGTCGAGCACACCCTAAGCGCTTAAAGTCTTTGAATTAATTGGCATTTTTGATACATTTACAAGGTGAAGCGAATCGTTGTACTTATTGTGTTACTGGCTAATTTCATTGCCTATGGACAAGACATCCATTGGTCTCAATTCAACGATAATCCGATCTTTCAAAATCCAGCAAATACCGGTGAGTTTAATGGGGACACCCGATTTATTGGAAATTTCAGGGATCAGTGGCGCAGTGTTTCTGTTCCATTTCAAACCTTTAATGTGTGTGTTGATCGAAAAGCAAAGCATTTCAATTATGGGTTATTGATGTTTCATGATCAAGCAGGCGATGGCAAACTCAAAACCATTGAGGCCATGGTTACCTTATCAAAAACGTTCAAATTAAGCTCCGACTCCCTTCATATTATTACAGGTGGAATTAACCTAGGGATTAATCATCGACAAGTAAATACGGATGCGTTCTACTTTGATTCACAATACAATGGGTACATTTTTAACCCCTTATTACCCACCAATGAAACCTTTCAAACGGATCGTAAAACCAATGCCAATATTGGATTAGGCGCACAATATGGATGGAATATTTCTGCGCGCCATTACCTAAAAATTGGATTAAGCGCATTCAATTTAAATCAACCTAACCAGGGATTTTATCAGGATGTAATTAAACGTGATCTGCGATGGGTTTGGCAAGTTAAATACAGCCAAGCAATCAATGCACGCTGGGATATCTTGCCTTCATTGCAATATTCAAAACAGGGAACATACGACGAGTTGATGTTAGGCAGTTCTGTACGGTACTATTTATCGGGAAGTGACCGGAATTATATTCACAAAGCCCTATTGGCAGGCGTATGGTCACGTGCACGCGATGCGCAGATTTTATCCGTTGGTTGTGAATACAAGGATTGGTTTGTTGGTTTAAGTTATGACATTAATACCTCAAAGTTAGTTCCTGCAAGCAAGGCGCGTGGAGGCTTTGAAATTGCCGTTCGTTATATAATGTATCGTTTTAAACCGAAGCGAATTGATCATCGCGTATGCCCAGATTTTATTTAACCGTAATTGCTACTTTGTTGGTCTTTTGCGTTGAAGGTCAAGTAAAACTGAAGGATTTAATTTCTTTTGGAGATGAGCAATTTCAGAAAGGGGATTATTATTATGCGACAAAAATTTATGAGCAGGCTATTCACATGGATTCTGTTTCAGTTGATTTACATTGGAAACAAGCAGAAACGCAACGTGCCTATAAGAACTATGCTGAGGCCGCTAAATGGTATTCAAAAGTGTATGCTGCAGATCCAGAATTAGTATATCCAAATGCGCTCATATATTATGCCCTCATGGTAAAACAAACGGGGGACTATAGCAAGGCACTTGCCTTATTCAAAAAAGCATATAAAGAAGCGGCTGCCTATCCAGAGGGGTTTGCGTACATTCGAGCAAAACAAGAAATAAAATCAACGGAATTTGCGATTAAGTCAACAGTTTCCTTGGTGAATAGTCCATTGTTATCTATGCCTGACAGTGTAAACTCCTACGATGCGGAATTCGGACATCTATTCAAGAATGGGGTGTTTTATTTTTCTTCACTAAAGGCCGATTCCATCAATACCAACGAAGAGGTATATACTAAGTTCTATCGTACCAGAACGTATACCTCCAGTTTTGATTCATCAAAACAAAGCTATTCATCTCCAAACCAGTGGGAACAATTATCAGCACCGGAACGTAGCACCGGAAATGGGAGTTTTGATGATAAAGGGTGGTATTATTATAGCATTTGTAATGATAAGGGGTATAATTATCAATGTAAAATCGCTCGCTTCAAGCAGGAAAATGGGGTAAATCAAATAGATACCTTACCGGGGATTATTAATATGGAAGGGTCTAATACCACCAATCCGTGTTGGGTTAAGCTTAAGAATGGGAAAAGTTACCTGTTCTTTTCATCCGACCGAGAGGGAGGCAAAGGGGGAATGGATATTTGGTTTGCAGGAATAAAAGCGAATGGGACTTTTGATACACCAAAAAATCTTACTTCGATTAACAGTATTGAACATGAAATCACTCCGTGGATGGATGTGGATTCAAACCGCTTGTACTTTTCGTCGCCCTGGCATTATGGCTATGGTGGATATGATGTATTTGAATCCAACCTGTTGGATAAAATGCAATTTTCCAAACCAAAAAATATGGGGAAGCCTATAAACAGTCCGGCGAACGATTTATATTATTTCAGGCAGGCGGATAGTGTTTTCGTATCCTCGAATCGGTTAGGAAGTAAAGCGAAAAAAAATCCAACCTGTTGTAGTGATATCTATTTTGCAAGAATTGAGCGACCAATAAATATTCCGCCACCTCCAGATAGTATTCCAACGGATAGTAACCGAATTGAATTTCCCGTTGCCTTATATTTTAGGAACGATTACCCCAATCCTAAATCTTATACTAAAAAAAGTAACTTACCATACGACATGCTTTATACTGATTATGTAAAAGCCCGGAACGGGTATTTGGACAGTGTATTAGACAAAAACGGTTTGGCAACGTTTTTTACAAGTAAAGTTGATCGGGGCTATTACATATTATTGAAATTATATGACTCCGTTCGCAATGAATTAGCGAGGGGTAACTCCGTGCAATTATTTGCAAGGGGGTATGCAAGTCCTTTGAACGTAACACAATACAACGTGAACCTTACACAACGAAGGATTTCTTCCGTTCAGAAGTTTTTTATGGAATATCAAAACGGTGCGTTGAAAGAAATTTTGGATAAAAACAAATCCATTTCACTTGAAATTGTTGAAGTTCCCTTAGGAGAATTTGCGGCAAATCAAAATACATCAGATAATCTTCAGGATAAAGCATCTTCCGTTTACTCAGTCGCCGCAAGCATTGAGCGTAAAGTGGAAATCCTGTATATGACCCGGATTCAACACCAAAATCTGCAACGAATTACTGCAGAACCTTTAGTTCAAGAGGATGAGATTAAAGAAGGGATGGGTGTTACAAAACGCATTGTAATTAATCATGACGCCAGTGAGCTTCAATTGAGTGAAGTTAGATTTAGTCAAGAAGGATTGCAATATGAAATGAAATCTATTGCGGAAAATGAATCTGAGGTATTGTTCATGTTTACCCCCTTATTCACAGGGAAACACGCGAGTTGTTATGCGGATCTATATTTTGAGGACATAAAAGAACCGCTCCGAGTATATTTTACCTTTCTTAAAAAATAAGTAACTACGTAGATTCTGCTAACTTTGCCCGCATGACGACTGAAAAAAAATCCACTAAGCCCAGGTTATATTTTATCGATTTTGCGCGGTCTATAGCCATAATCATGATGTTAGAAGGACATTTTACTGGAGCAGCCTTAGCAAACCAGTATAGAGATGGTGAACATTGGCTCTATGCGCTATGGCACAACCTACACGGCTTAACATCGCCATTATTCTTTACTACCAGTGGATTAATCTTTGTGTATTTATTAACTGGTGCAAAGCCTGAACTTTCATACTTTGAAAATGAACGCGTTCGTAAAGGATTCAAGCGCGTATTGGAATTATTGTTTTGGGGGTATGCCATTCAATTATCTTTTTATACCATTGGAAAGGATATTTATTACGGATCGGAATGGCACTTAGATTGGCTTTACGCATTCCATGTATTGCAATCTATAGGTATAGGGATTTTCTTACTGCTGGTATTATTTGGTCTAAAAAAATTAATAAAGCGTGGGGCAATGCATTGGTATTATCTACTCGGTGCACTTTTGATTTTGCTTACTTATGCCTATTTGAAGGATTATATACAAACGGATGAAGCACTTGTTGCCAAGGGTAACCCACCAAGTTATTGGCCTCATGGGTTTCCAAATTTCTTTCAAAATATGTTTTACGGGCCATTTTCTGATTTTGGAATTTTACGCTATTCCAGTTATGTACTTCTAGGAGGAGTAATTGGAAGTGTAGTTAGAACCTATGAGCACCATTCGAAGAGGGCTTGGTTTAGCTTAGGATTTATAGTTCTCGGGCTTTGTTTTAACTTCTTTACACAATCCGTGTTGCATGCCTTGGATGGTTTGATAGAGTCTATTGGAATGACTCAACACAGTGTACTGGAATTAGATACCACCCATTTTGTTAGATTTGGGCAAGTACTAATCGTGCTCGGGAGTTTAATGTTTATGGATAGTAGGGTTAATATTAATTTCCCTAGGTTTCTTAAAATGGGCCAAAATACCTTTCCTATTTATGTCGTTCATGTAATAATTTTATACGGTGGTATCTTCGGATTTGGTCTTGTGCCTTACGCGTTTAATAGGAATTTAGACCCTATTTCAAGTGCGGGTGTATCCGTTCTGGCGGTTTTGTTTTTCTTTTTAATGACACAATACATCGAGCCCTTAGCTTCGTTGTACAATCGAATTTTAACTGGATTAAAAATCAGGAAATCTCCTCCTACTTCTTGATTTTCTGTTTTGCTTTAAAGTTGATTTTTTGAGTAAACCAACGCGTACCGCATGGCAGTTCTACTTTTAACCTAACATTATACGTTCCAGGAGCCGAATAAAAATATTCTAAACTAGACCCTTTGAATACTTTATCTTTAGCGAGATACCAGGTAATCTTTGCATCCGTCCCATAATTGGCTTCTGCTTTTAATCGATAGCGGCCCTTGTCATCTGTTGTAGCTGAAACCAAATAATAATCTTTAGTAAATCCATTCGATTCAAGCATTGGCAATACCGTTTGTTCACAATGTTGCTGTATGAGTTTTGCATCTGTATAATTAATAGTTTTCGTTACGGCTCCTACCGGAGACTCATGAAAAATACTGGTGAAAAAGGTAGATGCGGCTAAATAGGATCCCGATTTACTTGGGTGATATAAATCCGTGTCGTACAAATTAATCCCAGGGTGTTTTTGTCTAAACGATAGCCAAGTTCTGCCTACGGGTACTACGGGGTGATTAAAAAGGGATTTCATGTAAGCATACCCCTTGAAGATCGTATCACTCATTTCCTCAAATGATAATTTAACAGAATCCTTTTCACAACCATCTCGGTAAGCCCAAGTTTCATAGAATAGAATCTGGGCGCACGGGTTATGTGCTTTAATCGTATCTAAAATCTTGGTGGCATAAGGCAGAGTTGCTGTATCTATATGCGCTCTATCTTGAACAAATTCCTTGGACCATCCTTGTACAACGATTACATTCCATTTACCTTTTTTAATCGCATCAAACAACTCGGGTCGCATGGTTTGATCCTTCAAGGAAGCCCCACCCTTCCAACATTTCTCCACATGGACTGTCTTTTGTTTCGCTCTGCATATTTTCTGAAAAATACCAGGCATATCATTGTTTCCAGTAAAAGAATTTCCAATAAACAAAATTCGCGTTGTATCGGATGCGGAAGCCAAAAAGGTGCAGCCTAAACAAAACCAAAATAAACTTTTGAATTTCAACATACTAAATCAACTGAAAAGATGCGACCAATTTCCTTGCCAACTCGTCATCAAGCCGTGTTTTTTCACGCGAAAAATTCATGTCATTCACTGTATTTATTGGAATTAAATGAATGTGCACATGCGGAACTTCTAATCCGATTACCGAAACGCCGATTCGCGTGCATGGTACAAGTTCTCGCAAACGAATTGCTATGCCTTTTGTGAACTCCATGAGTGCATGATAGGATTCATGGTTTAGGTCGAACAAATAATCTACTTCCTGCTTTGGAAAAACTAACACATGGCCCTGCACCAGCGGATTGATATCTAAAATTGCGATATGTAAATCATCTTCCGCAAGAATATATGCGGGAAGTTCACCGTTAACAATCCGCGAAAAGATACTGGCCATTACCGTGTTATTGAGAGGATTTCAAATTGCATCATGCCACCAGGCGTTTGAATATCAGCGATTTCACCTACTTTCTTTCCTAATATTCCTTTTCCTATTGGAGAATCTACAGAAATTTTTCTGAGCTTGATATCCGCTTCACTTTCTGCCACAAGCGTATATTCGATTTCCATTTGATTGGCTTTGTTTCGAATCTTTACGGTGGATAAAATAAATGCACGTGACTTATCAATATTCGCATCATCAATCAATCGTGCATTCGCAATTACGGCTTCCAATTTGGAAATCCGCATTTCAAGAATGCCTTGTGCCTCTTTGGCAGCATCATATTCTGCATTCTCTGACAAATCACCTTTATCGCGCGCTTCAGCGATTTGATTCGAAATAGATGGACGTTGAACATGCGCCAGGTCATACAATTCATCCTTTAATTTTTGTAGGCCTTCAGCCGAATAGTAATTAATTT
Organism: Flavobacteriales bacterium; assembly: GCA_947463385.1. GTDB lineage: Bacteria > Bacteroidota > Bacteroidia > Flavobacteriales_D > Crocinitomicaceae > UBA952. The sequence goes on along the minus strand of CANHSL010000046.1, from coordinate 5,352 downwards.
GTGACATCTTAAAAGGGATTAAACGCAAACAAGAGAGCCAAAGCCCTCTTGTTCAACAAAAATAATATAAATTCTTATTTTAAACTAATCGTTACCCCGAGTGTGTGAATGATACCAAATACACCGGCAAAACGCGAGCAGTACTCAACACCTAATGCACTTTTATTCTTACCAACAAGCGCATCTACAGAGAAACCAGCTGTAGGACCTGTAAGGGCATTAGAACGATTCTCTGCATCGAAAATTCCATTTTCATACACAAAACCTCCACGCACATTGAAGGCAACTTTTTCCGTTGACATTCCATAGTCTAGGCCAATTCTATATTGATCTTTTGAAAATGAATTTGCTTGAAATGCGAGGGCTACATTTAATTTACTGGCATCACTAAAAATGAAATCATAAGATCCGCCTATTGTGAGCAAAGAAGGTAATTCATACGTAGCAGAACGCTGTTCTAACGAAGCAATAAAACCACTTGAAACATACTCCACTTGATTCGCTAACCCATCCCCTTTAAACTTCATCACCGGACCTACATTCTTTAATGCGATACCAAATTTGATTTGATTCTGCTCGCCCGTTACATAGCGAATTCCTGCATCAAGGGCAATTCCGTTTGACTTTAAGTTGTAAATACTCTCCGTTACCACTTTGAAGTTGATTCCCCCATAAATTGACGAAGAGAACTTCTTTGCGAAGCCTACATTGAAAATATTTGCACGCGGAGAGAAATATCCAATATTTCCTTCAGGGTTTGCTACCGTAGTAATGGGAACGTCGCCATAATTCATGGATTGAATACTCACAGCAATTACATTGGATTCACCTACACGCTGAGCAAATCCAGCAGAATTCAAACTAATCCCGGCATTACCCATCCAATTTGAATAATTGAATTTGATTTGTGTTTTATCCAAAAATGCCAAGCCTGCGATGTTATTATACTGCGCTTCTAAGCCATTAATTGTAGCTACCCCAGCGTCACCGATCGCCGAACCACGAGCCCATGGATTAACCAATAAATGGGAAGCACCCGCAGATCCTACACGATCTTCGTTTCCAGCAAAAGCTGACAAAGAACACGCTGCTGCAAAAATTAAACTATACTTACTAATCGATTTCATGCTATCTATAATTAATGATTAGATTCCTTGATAATCCGGTGTTCTCATACCACCAAAGAACTTCAATACCACTTCTCCAATTTCAGGAACTTCCACGTGAATGAGGTAAACACCACCAGCCACTGGAATCGCCTTGTTATTCGTTAAATCCCAATCCAATGAAGTTACTGGACTGTCCTTTTTGAAGGTGCGAATCAATTTACCATTCACTGAATAAATCTTAACCGTACATTTCTCAGGAAGATTCGTGATCTTAACCTTAGTCTCAATTCGCGTACGCTCATAATCCGAGTATGCATAATATGGATTTGGAACCACATTAATCATTTTCAAGGCATCTTTCAAGGCATCATGTGATCCAACTTCTGTTGCTATCTCATCCATCGACCACCCATACATTGGCTTACCACCGTTTGCACCCGTTGCCGTGAAATTCTTGTATTCTTTATTAATGCGTAAGCGAATGGTTACATCAGTTGATAATAAAGATTGACCAGGCGCCAATATTGGGTAAGAAATCCAAGTCAAACTACCGTATAAATCACGCTTAGATTGCGTATTGTTTGCTTCTACCTCGAGGTACTTTTGATACGCAACATTGGTTGCATTTACGTCCGATACGCCTGGAGTATAGGCTGGGAAATCAAAACTCGAGTTGTACGCGTTGATTGACTTCTGATTGTAACTAAACACATAGATAGGATGCATACCCCCCATCAATGGCGTTCCTACGTTACTCACAAAATTTGACGTTGGATTCCAAACCATGTCTGCTCCATTTTCACCGCCTAGGAAAGAATTCTCTCCAAATGCCATGTACAAGCGAGCTCCAGATTCTAAGTCGACTGCATACCCTGGGAACCATCCCATTCCGGTACCCGTACCATCCGCATCTCCATTTTTATCCACGCTCGGGCTTTTTCTTAAGGACCCTGGAATAGCGCCACCCACATTCAAACCAGCTGTACGGCCCAATTCAACGACCGGACAACGTGTCCATTTGCTCTTATCGCTAGTCATCACGATATTCACACTTGGTAAGAACGAAATCGATGCATTTTGACGAGAAGAACCGTTAAATGTTCCACAATAAGCTAATGGCATGTAGTCCGCCTGATATCCTGTTAATCGATGCGGCGCAATCGTTCCTTCCAAAATACCTTCATAGTTTTGGTCAGGATCAACTCCGGCTTCGTCCGCATAATTACACGGATTTAAATAAACAGGTGCGTTGGGTTGACACTCATAACCTGGGTCAGTATCATCAGTTATTGGTGCATAATCTCCCGAACGGATCCAATTGGTCGGAAAAAATGCGTCGTTATCTGGCACACCCATTAACCAACGCTTAGATGAATCACCATAGGTCATGGAAGATTCAATCATATCCGTTGTTTTTGCCGTAATGTTACCTGACCCTGAAGGGAAGTAGTAGTTTTCTTGGTGGATTTGCACCGAGATTCCCCATGCTGGAATAATTTGCTCATTATCCCCTGCAATCGTAACATCAGAACTTACGGAATCTTGAATGGTTCCACCTTTTGTATCGTAGCGATAAATCACCCAACTTGCGGTATCGGCCGCATTCCCTGGAGAAGTTGGCGTGTAGTTTCTGAAACGACACTCAAAATATCCACCTTTCAAGTTTAATGGGTCAACCACTTTAATATTAACAGGCCCTTGTCCTGCCGCATATTCTGGATCTTCCATAAACCCGTCACTCAAAATTTTATTCAATGACTCATCGGTTAATTCTAAGGACCGGTTTCCATTTCCGTAACCATCAAGGCGCGTAATTTTCGGTGTTGAACCGTAACTCACTAATTGATAGGTACCATCAGCCTCTGGCATTGGGTTGTGCGGAACTGCTGGTGCAGAGCTAATCGCAGTACCGTCAAAATTCAAACGAGAAGAGATATACGGCATCTTTTGACCATCTAATAACAATGGATCATTCGGATCATACTTCTTGAACTGATTGTGCGCATAAGCAACCGCTACATAATAATATGTTTTGTGATTCACTAAACGTCGAGCTCCTTGAGCAAAGGCATCTTCAGTTACCTGGAATGAGTGACGAATTCCTTTGTTTTCACCATCCACTTTTTCTACAGGAACTGAGAATCCTAAGGCCTCATCAAATTCAAAATTAATCAATCGAGACACCGTGTTCTTGATGTCACATTGAGCCACTAAACGAGCTTTGGTTGGATCAGCGATATCTGAAATGGAAACATCTTGATTCTTCAATTGGAAGATTTGGTACCCTTCAAAACGGTATTTTCTATCTACGCTTGGATCTGGGATGTTAATTTCATCGATTTCTTCATAAGCTTCTTGATAGTTGTTTGAAGAAATAGGATTTTCAATCATTAAGATCAACTCCTTGTCTAACTCCTGGATTGTCAATTTCGGCGCATCCGGTGGAGATAAGATTTTGAAACATGCATCAAACAATGCTTGTGCTTTGGTATCGGCGCGCTTCATCGCATCAACAGATGCCATTAAGGTACCTTCTGTACTACGTCCATAAACAATACCAACCGTAATGTTATTCACAGCACCTGGTTTCAGAGTAAACGGACCTGCTGACTGTACAAAACGACGGTCACCCGCTGGGTTATTATTTGTTGATTCATCCCATCCGTTTGGATATGCACCAGACATATCTACACCAGCAGTGGACCAATTCAATGGATCTGAAGTTCCAGGGAACATGTAATCAGAAAGCGTTCCTGGAGTACTTCCTAAACCACCATAATACATCTCAGAACCATTAGCCCATTGACCTTCCATAAAATTATAAAATTCTGCTGCGGGACCTGGGTCATTGTATGGATATGCTGATGTTGAAGTATAATAAGTAAATCTTCTCATACCAAAACGCTCGTTGTCAATAATACCATCGGAATACCCAATACCAATTCCTTTGTAAACGATCCCATTATTTGCTAAGGCATCAACTACGGTAGGAACTACCAATGATTGTGTTGCGTTATCGAAATAAGGACCTGGGTTATCGATCCCATCCGCATCTTGATATGGACCTTCGAAGAAGTCACATCCGATTGCTGGCGGATTATCCCCATACCCTAGTTTACCACCATCGTTCTCATCGTTAAGGTCACCGTTATACATATAACCCAATCCACGAGAAACATCACAGCCTGCGTAGTCATCCGCATAATTTCCAACATCCGCATCCAAGTATTGGGCAAAATATGTATTGTAAAGTGTTTGCGTACCGCGGTTAATCAACTCATAGTTGTAGAAGGTCATTTTATTTACCTCATCGTTTGTAGCGAAGGAGAACGCTTGCGCACGAATTTCCATCCCAATTGGATCGCCATTCGTCTCGGTGTGAATGTTTCCTTTATCATTAAATACCCACCAATGGGTTTCATCACCAAACAAAGAAATTCGTCGGTCAAACCCACACTGAATGTCATCACGCCCTAAAATATCATCGTACCAAGGGTGATCACCGTTATCTGGATTATAATTTCCATCTTGATCTCTGTCATAATATGGAGCTAAGAAATAATCTTGTCCTTTAGAAACATCGCCATGCGCTGGCCAGTTGTAGATTCTGTTTAACTCTTCATTAGAAGGTGCTTGAACATCATCACATTCTGTTGTAATTCCTGCTTGGCATTCCCACCAAATATTAAAACGAATTACTTCCGCTTTACGAATCGTGTAGAATTGGTCATAAGCAATACACTGATCTGGATCGATATTCGCCTCGCCAAAATCACGAATTGCTCCATCTCCTACCGGAAACAGGGGATTATAGTCTCCCGTGCCTGGAGTAACCGATAATGGACCAGGCCAAAAATCATTCCCTGCGCGGTAACGCAATGCAGCAAGTTTAAGCTGCCCATTAACATCCGTACCACCCATCCAAAGTGCACCGGCAAAAATCGCAAAGCGATTACTTCCTTTTGGCACTTCATAGGCCGCCACCCCGTTTTGACGGTTTTGAAACATGGAACCACCTTGTTCAATTAGGGCACGTACATCATTAAATTCCATGATGTATTTTGCCGTAGCTGGACTACAGTTTGCTTTTGGTTTTCCTGTTGGCTTTTTACTTTTATCGTTTGGTCCGTAATATGCCAAGGCATTTGAACCAATGAATACAATTGCGATAAATGCGGCAAATAATTGCTTTTTCATAACCTTTATGCTATTTATTTTAGAAATCATATTTTACTCCAAGACG
>CANHSL010000045.1 GCA_947463385.1 Flavobacteriales bacterium | reverse complement strand
CACCGCTCACATGTGTTTTTGCATTGTTCTGATTCAAGCTAACAGCAAAGGTATCCGCTAAGGTCAGTTGATCTGCTTGCAATTGCAGGGGCATTTGTGCATGCAACTCCACTTTCAATCTACTGGTAGAAAAAATCTCATCCCAGCCCCCATTCACATTCCCGTTGGGGTTAATGGTTACGTTGTATCCCAAATTTAATGTGGCGCCTAAATTCTCGAATACCTGCTCCACGTTGCTGTTCTGTGAGTTGATCTGCACCTGCTGAACGGAAGGTGTAAGGTTATTCCAAGCACCCGTAGCCGGCGCTAAATATAAGTCTTGTCCAATGCATGGCGCCGAGAGCGTAACGGTATTTCCCGTACTATTTACGTTTTCGATGAGGCTTAATTCACTCTTTACAGGAACCTTCATTCCGTTTGAAAGTGACAAATTCAATTGGATGTTATTTACATCAATTAAACCTGAAACAATGTTATTCAAATAATCCACGGTTAAGGCCGTAGTATCGGTAAATACTTGATTTCCAAAATATCCACGCGCATAATCCAACGCGATATCTTTCAAGGTAGCTTCCACCTTAAATTGCTGTGATGGGGTGACGCTCACCGCAGGTCCTGTAGGATCAGTAACTGCGACAACAGACGCTTGCAAAATATTGAAAGAAATCCCATTTATTCCTCTTAAATCCATTTCGTATCCCGAAAGATCCAAGGAGCCTGAACCAACCGTTGGATTGGCATTATCACCCGCTCCTACCGTCAGAGATTGCTGAAACAAGAGGCCATTGTTGTATACTCCGGGTAAGGTCACATTAAACGTAACACTGGTAGGCAGTGGATTATACACCTTAAGGTCAATCTTTCCACTAAATACCCGAATTTTCTTGAGCTGAACGCCAGGAATATCGATGGTATGTTCTTCTGTTTCATTAAACACATTGAATCCAGCCGGCACATTCAGCGCAATGGTCGGATTAAAAATCTGAACCACTTGGGTATCCGGGATAGAAACGATATCAGACAATCCAAGATCTAAAATGGTTTTTGTTAAATCAAGATCTAAAGTCCCTCCTGCGTTCGCAACTAAAGTGTTGTTATCCGTTAATTTAGATAAATCTAAGGTGTCATTGATGAGCGGTGCACCCAATTCGGTATCCCAAGACGTGGCTTGCTTCTTACAACTTGCGATGACAATAACCAATCCAACTAAGAAAATATACTGCTTCATTACACGCGTTCAATTATGGTGGCATAGCCCTGCCCCACACCGATACACATGGAAACCAATGCGTAACGTTTTCCCGTTGCGTTCAACTGTCTTGCTGCCGTTAATAAAATACGTGCGCCGGTCATTCCCAGCGGATGTCCTAAAGCGATTGCACCGCCATTTGGATTAATTCGAGGGTCATTATCCGCCAGACCTAACTGACGTGTACATGCTAATACCTGTGCTGCAAAGGCTTCGTTCAATTCGATCACATCCATCTGATCCATGGTTAAACCTGCCCGTTGTAAGGCTTTCCGTGATGCTTCAACCGGACCAATGCCCATGATGCGTGGCTCTACCCCACTGATTGCCGCACTTACCATACGCGCTAGGGGTTTGTTCCCAACATGTTTCACACCAGCTTCTGAACCAATCAATAAACTAATGGCCCCATCATTTAATCCAGAGGCATTTCCAGCCGTAACTGTACCGTTGGATTTGAACGCAGGCCTGAGGGAGGCTAACTTTTCGATGCTGGTTGAAGCTTTCGGGAATTCGTCTGTTGAAAAAACTACGGGTTCTCCTCTCTTTGAAGGAATCACAACCGGCACCATTTCATCCGCGAAAAATCCACGTTCTGTAGCTTGTGCTACCTTTTGCTGAGACCAATAGGCAAAGGCATCTTGATCTTCTCGTGAAATCGCGAATTGCTCGGCTAAATTTTCAGCCGTCATCCCCATGCTATCTACGCCGTATAATTTTTCCATTTGGGGATTAATAAATCTCCAACCAAACGACGAGTCATATAATTGTTGATCCCGTCCATAGGCTGTACCAGCTTTAGAAAGTACAAAGGGGGCGCGTGTCATTTGCTCCACACCTCCAGCGAGGTATAAATCCCCTGCCCCGTCTTTTATGGCGCGAGATGCATTTACCGCCGCAGCCATGCCTGAGGCACACAAGCGATTTACTGTTTCCCCACCAATGGAAGTTGGTAAACCGGCCAATAAGGTTGCCATTCGAGCAACATTCCGATTATCTTCACCCGCTTGATTAGCACAACCCATAATAGCATCTTCGATCAACGATGGGTCCAGTGCGGGGTGACGTTCAACAAGCGATTTCATGGTAAGTGCTAATAAATCATCCGCACGCACCGCGGATAGTCCGCCACCAAAACTCCCGATTGGTGTACGAATTCCGTCTATGATAAAGGTATCTTTCAAGGTAATTATTTGTTGTAAAAATAAGGAATTTATACCAATTTATCGCGGTGCGACTCCGCTGGATTCGATTTGTATTTTTCATCAACAAGCGGTATAATGTTATACTTTGATGGACTCGGATACCTGATTTATTCCCATTTTTGTAGTCATATGGCACAGTTAACCGAACCACAGTTTAAATACCTAAGTTCCTTAGGCATTAAATTCCATGAAGATCAAGCGCAGTTATTGGCTTATGGTCATGATGAAACCGAGGACTTTGTTTTTCCACCGGAATTGGTTATGATACCGAGTTCTGCCGAAGAGATATCAAAAATCATGAGCTACTGCCATGAACATTCCATACCCGTTACACCGGCTGGAGCTAGGACTGGATTAAGCGGTGGGGCCTTGCCCTTGCATGGAGGTGTACTAATTTCAATGGAAAAATTCAATCAAATCCTTCACATCGATACGGACAATTTACAAGTTATCACGCAACCTGGTGTTATTACCGAAGTGTTGCAGCAGGCCGTAAAAGAGCATGGCTTGTTTTATCCACCCGATCCAGCGAGTAAGGGTTCTTGTTTTATTGGTGGAAATGTATCAGAAAATTCGGGAGGACCTAAAGCTGTAAAGTATGGAGTAACAAAAGATTACGTGCTCAATCTTGAAGTGGTGCTTCCAACAGGTGAAATCATTTGGACAGGCGCCAATGTGTTAAAGAATGCCACTGGATACAACCTAACTCAGTTACTGGTTGGTTCAGAAGGTACATTAGGAATTATTACAAAAATTGTCCTAAGGCTATTACCTCACCCCACTCACGACGTGTTATTCTTGGTTCCATTTTTCGATGCGAAAACGGCATGCGCCGCAGTTCCGGCAATCTTCAAGGCAGGAATTATACCGAGCGGCATGGAATTCATGGAGCGAGATGCCTTATTATGGGCAAAAGCATTTACGGGTGATGAGACCATTCCAGTGGCTGATACGCATCAAGCGCATTTACTCATTGAATTAGATGGCTTTGATGAAGATCAATTGATGCGTGAAGCAGAACAACTGTTTGCGGTATTGGAAGCGTTTGAAACGGATGAAATCTTGTTTGCTGATTCGGCAGCTCAGAAAGCGGCACTTTGGAATTTACGACGTAAAGTTGGAGAGGCTGTTAAAACGCAATCCGTATATAAAGAAGAGGATACCGTAGTTCCTCGCTTTCAATTGCCAAATTTACTCGACCATGTTAAAAAAGTAGGTGATCGCTACGGATTTAAATCGGTTTGTTATGGTCATGCAGGCGATGGAAACCTGCATGTGAATATTATTCGCGGGGAATTAAGCGATGTCCAATGGGAACATGAGCTTCCAAAAGCAATTAGCGAAATTTTCGAGGAGGTAGTTCGGTTGGGTGGGACAATCTCTGGGGAGCATGGTATCGGATACGTTCAACGTCCGTACATGCCTATTGCCTTCCCGGAGGTAACGCTAGATTTAATGAGATCAATTAAAAAGGTATTCGATCCAAAAGGGATATTGAATCCAGGGAAGATTTTTTAGTGCTAATGCATTTCTTCAAAGCGGTCACCTTTCATCCAAGTAAGGTGCTTCGCATAAAGTAGTACAAAAATTAAGGAGATAATCAGGTTAACAATCAAAATGATTGAAGGAACCATGGCAGGTGAAACAAAAAAGTAAACGCTGACACAGGCTAATAAGTTGTAGATAATATATCCATGAAATCCCAAGTGATTTCTTTTAAACATAAGATAAGCTGCAGCAGCACCCAACATGGCGATGGCAATATTCACAAGGTTACTGCTGATGAAATGCGCATTTAATACCTCCGTCATTGACTGAACTTTCTCTAACATTTCAACCAAAGAATCCAATCCAAGCTCTTTTAATTCAACGATTGACTTTGCCATTTCCAAGCGCTCTTTCTTTAAATCTGCAGCCGTTGGTTTAAAAAACAATACGGTTAACAAGCCAAAGAAAATAGACGAACCGGTATTAATTAAGGTAAGTACAAGAAGAATAGTTAATCTTTTGGGACGTTGATTGGTAGGTTCAGTCGCTTGCATTAGTTACCTAATTTGTTGTTATCTAATTCAACTTCTTCCGGCGTAATTAATTTCAACTCGGTGCGGCGATTCATTTGATGATCATCTACCGAACACCAAACGCCGTTTTTACACTTATTCAAAAGCTTAGTTTCACCATATCCCTTGGCAGTTATTAGCTTCTTGCTAATTCCCTGAGCCACGATATAGTCTACACAACTTTGAGCCCGTTGTTTTGACAATTTTAAGTTATACTTATCTGAACCTCTTGAATCTGTATGTGAAGAAAGCTCTACCTTCAAGTCTGGATGAGACTTCATGTATTTAACTAACTTGTCTAGTTCTACCTTACCTTCAGGACGCAAGAAATACTTATCGAAGTTATATAACACGAGATCCAAACGGATGTACTCACTGTCTTGCTTGTCAAGTAAGGTCACCATATAGTTCACCGTATCCACGCAGTTCCCAGAAATGGTAGCTGGAATAGTAATGGAGGCATCTTCGTGATTAATCAGATTAGCCACAATAGAATCCACTCGTTCAGCTCCTTCATTCTTCCATGAATAAGTCCCATTCATACTGGTATTCAACTTTTGAACCGTTCCATTATGCTTGTAAATGTTTAAGCGAACATCACTTAATGGGTTTTTATTTTGGTCAAGCACTTTGACACTTGACGTGTATTGTTTAAAATAAGAGCTTAAGGAAACAACTTCACTTATCGGCATGGTTGCTTTAAATGACGCTGAATCAGCGGTCATGTTCTTATCCCCTGCAAACCAAATCTTGTATTCATGGTTTTTACGAAGTTCTATAGCCTCAGTTTTTCCGTTATTGTCTGTTTTAAGTTCAACCAGTTCCAGATTTTTTAAATCTTCAATTTTAATCCATTGATTTTTCAAAACCTTTCCTTTGCAATCTTTCAATTCAACCATTAAATCCGCTTTGAATACTGGTTTATTAAAGGCATAAATACGATCCTTAAATTGCTCTCTATTCGTTGAGAAGTAACCATTCCCGGTTTCCTCATCCACATAATACGCAAAGTCATCTGCGTTTGAGTTAAGGGGTGTACCTATATGCTCAGGATTATTTCCATCTAATTCAGACATAAAAATATCGAGTCCTCCGATGCCATTCCATCCATAAGAACTGAAGTAAAGTATTCCCCAATTGGAAATAAACGGAAACATCTCATCTTCCGAGGTATTCACCGTTGGACCAAGATTTACCGGTTCTGTCCATTCATCATTCTCGGCGTCGAACGTTGTTTTCCAAATATCAGAACTGTAGGTGGTGTCCTTTCCAACAATAGACTTGATCATACTTCCAGGTCGGTTCGAAACAAAATAAACCGTTCCTTTGGCGTCCATCGTTGCATGTCCGGTAGAATACTGAATCGAATTAAAAGGAAAATCAAATTCAGTGTAAGCAGAACCATCTACTTTAAATACGCGTTGCTTAAGCCGAGCATACTTCATTCTTCCCTCAATGTCCTTTTCCTCAAAATTTGAGGTAATAAACATTAAATCTCTGGTTGGATTAAATGATACCGGCCCATCATGTGCCTTTGTGCTTTCAAATTCTCTCCAACGATTCTTATAGAAAAAGTTAGCCCAAAATGGTTGTTGATAAAACTTAAATTCTTTCACATTCTTGGTAGAATCATACCAAGCAATGTCAGTATAGTATTGACCGGTTCGCGGGTACTGCTTATTAATCGCTTTATTGTTGTATTCGTTGGTTACAAACAGAATTCCACCTTTTTCATAAGGAAAGGCACCGAACTCCTCACCCTTTGAACCTTTCTTGAATAAACGTACTGTATAATCGGATTGATTTGAAAGGTGCTGATTGAATTGGTTTATTCCATTTTTACGAGCGAGCAGGTTCTCATCTTGACCAAACTTAGTAAGTGCAGAATCCAAGACTCCTTCAATTCGTTTCGTTTGTCCCATGTAAGCCAAGGCATTCATGAAGTAAATCCAATCAGAAGCTAGAGATTGTCCTTTAGCGGTGAGTTTTGAAGACCAATTCATAGCTGACCGATAGTTTTCAGACATGTAGGCAGCCTCAACAGTGCTGCGTAAAATGCTCCAATCCGGACTGCTTGATTTGAGTGTTTTAGTAGATAACTCTTCCCAAACCGGAAGTGCTTCCGAATAACGGAACTGCTTTGAAAGATCCGAAGCGTATTTGATTTTGTAATCTTGTGCTTGAAAACTCAAAATAAGTAAGCACGTGGTTAGTGTAATTAGTTGTTTCATCTTAAAAATATCTTGGGCTCTGTACTGCATTATTTTTACCATTCAAATCAAACGAAATCATGATTTCATGAGTTCCCCATTGATTGAGCATTTTTCCATTTAATGGGAAATCAAAGGAATATCCTGCTGTACAAAAATCTTTAATTTGATAAGCAAAGTTTACTCCTGCGCAATCGGTCGTTCTGTAAAGTCCACCAATCCAAAAGCGATTGAATAAATGCGCTGAGAAATTTAAATCAGCTATTACAGGACCGCCTCCGGTATATTTCACAAGCACTGAAGGCTTCAAATCCAACACCGAGTTTACTTTATATACATACCCTCCTGTTAGATACACATGACGTTGTAAATATGCATTGCCTGTATTATTGTCAACGTTTCTTTTAATCAATCTTGGAACGGATAATCCAGCATAAAAATTATGGGCATACAAATACGCACCAAATCCAAAATTCGCCTTAGTTTGTCTGAACGAATTCGCATAATTCGGATCCGTTAGGTCTGTTGCAATTAGATTCGAAAAATCATACCCGTATTGTTGTATTCCTCCGGATAAGCCCAACGATAACTTTAGATCATCGTTATTCAATTGCATGTGGTAGGCAAAATTTGCCATGGCACTGAAACCGGATCGAGAACCAATTTTATCGTACGCAATGTTTGCACCTACCCCTATATCTTGGCGAAGTACAGGCGCGTGCACGGATAAAAACTGCGTATTGGGCGCTCCATCCCAACCAACCCATTGGGCTCGGGTCACACCGGTAATATTTAGCGCACCCCTACTTCCAGCATATCCTGGATTAAACTGTAAGGGATTAAAAAAATACATTGATGTTTGTGCATCTTGTTGTGCGAAAATACTTGTACCAACAAGTAAAATCAGCGAGATTTGGGCAATTCTTTTCATGCTTATGGTTGAATTTCGATATAACCTTGATAAGGATCTTGAGATTTTTTATTCGTATCTACTACGTAGAAATAAGTCGCTGCGGGCAGTGGATTTGGATTGGTACCTTTCAGGTGACCATTCCAATCGTTATTATAAGGTTCCGCTTCATAAACAACACTTCCCCAACGGTTATAAACGGTAACCTTAATGGATGGATATTGTGCCGTATTCTGGATAATCCACAGTTCATTTTGGTTATCGCCGTTTGGTGAAAGAAACTGAGGAATTACCACAGGAATTAAAGGTAAGCAACCCAAATCTAAAGAAAGTGATTGTTGGCATCCGTTTCCATCGGTTACAGTCACCGTATAAGTACCAGCGTCAATATTATTTGCTGTTGGACCATTATTTCCTGAAGACCATGTGTATCCAAAGCTTCCCACCCCTCCGGATGCTAAGACGGATAAACTTCCATTGGCTTCGCCACACTCAGATCCAGTAGAATCTGTTTGTGCTATGCTTATTTGCCCAGGTTGACTTACTAAAACCGTTGTATCGTCTTCACAACCGTCTTCGTTGGAAACAGTCACGGTGTATGAACCAATCGATAAGCCACTCACAGATGCTGAATTGTTTTGAGAAGGAGTCCATGCGTAATCTAGGTTACTTCCATTTCCATTGTCTGTGTTAATAGCGATCGCACCGTTCGAGCCGTTAAAACAACTCACATCGGTTACTACTACCGAAGTAATGTTTATTAAGGTTGGGGGCTCAATCGTGACATTATAGCTTGAAGAACATCCGTTCACGTTATCATTCAGAATAACCGTGTATTGTCCAGGTTGATTTATAACCGGGGAAAACGTATTCCCTCCTGATACAAGGCCTGGTCCTGACCATGAAGCAGTTGAATTAGCTGGATTTACTACCCCATTAATTACACCAATTCCTGTGATACAATCTAAGCCGCTTTGAGGCGTGGTAGTGTAATCAAAATCAGGCGCGGAAAGTACATTGATTAAGAATTGATCTTGAACACCTGGACAATCTCCCAACTGTACTTCTACGTCAATGGTGCCGCTAATGGTATTTCCTGAAACATTACTTGCCGCATTAAAAGTTGGCACATTTCCAGAACCTGAGGCTCCCAAACCAATATTCGTATTGTTATTCGTCCAAGTAATGTCTGCACCTGGAGGAGTAGAAATGTAATCCTCTGGATTTACTGGAGTGCCTGGACATACCGTAAAATCAACATTCGTGTTAATTACTAATTGAGGCTGAACAGCAACCGTAACAATCGCTGTATCACCCGGACACGCCGCATTTTGAACCGTCACAAAATACTGCACTGAATCAATGGTGCTGCCTGAATTATTCAAGGTTTGAGCAATATTGCTGCCTGTGCCATTTCCAGCGCCCGTTATGGTATTCGGGTAAACTGCTGTCCATGTGAATTGGACATTGTCAAGGTTACTTGTAATGTCTATATCTGTTGTTTCACCGTTACACAACTCATAAAACAAGGGGTCAACATTTGCATTGGCTTGCGGATTAACAGTAATCACATGAACGTCGGCCGAATCAGATGAACACTCTACAGTGGCTTCAATTTGGATAGTACCTGTTTCATTGGTATTGTTTTGGGGTAAAAGCGCTGAAAAAACTACTGGAGTTACACCGCTACCCGAAAGCACCGTAATGTTGCTTATGTTAGTTGTATCGGTGATGTCCCAATAAATCCAATAATTTGGTTGATCAGAAGTCATGGTAAATTGAACGGTAGAATCACCACTACATACCGTTTGGTCATATAGTGAAAAAGAAAGATGTGCTTCTGGTTTAATAACAACTGAATCCACATGAACATCCTCTCCACAGAAATTACCCGTGGTCATTGAAATGTAATATGTTCCTGGCTGACTAAATAACACTTCCACGTCATCCGTACCATTAGTCCACTGCGTGTAATCATACGTAGCACCTGTAAACCCATTGTTAGAACCAAGGGTACCACTATTCACTGTAAACGTATTAGGCGTAATGGTCCAATAAAAACCATAGGTTGTATCACATCCGTTTTGATTTACTGTCTCTCCTCCATCCGACTCGTTACTAAATGTTACAGGCTCCAAGACACAGATGGGCGATTGTGGGGTATAACTGAAATCTGCGGTAGTACCTGTCGAAATCGTTATTGGACCAACAGTTACTACCGTAGGTAATCCGTTATTTGAACAAATATTTTGGGCAACAACCGTCGCAGAAAATGCATTTTCTATAGGCGGAAAACCTGGCGCAAACACATAATCCACCCCGCATGAAGAGGTATTAAACACGTGGTTAATGGTCGTATCGTTTGTCGTTGTAAACACTTGCGAAGGAGAACCATCAGAAAAGGATACCGTGTAGGTAATCGGAACATCGTTAGATAAAATATCGATTGAATATGGCGAAGGCAAACACGTATTCGAACCAATTCCAGCTACCGTTACCAACGGCGCATTTCCATTAAACACGGTGTAAGAAGCTGAATTAGTACATCCATTTTGAGTAACTGTATGAACCAATATGAACTGTCCTAAGGGATAATTATGAGAAATCTGAGAGCCGACCATACTCAAGTTGGTAGAGGAAGAGCCATCTCCCCAAGAAAACGTTTGGCTTACCGCATTGTTAAACTGCGAATTGAAGGTGAAAATTGCTGAATCGATAGATCCACAATTCTTAAAAATGGTTTGGCCGTTTTGTGTAGTGGTTCCATATCCACCGCCCGTTGATGCCAATGTTAATGCAGCATTAGGAAGCGCATTTACATCGATTGTTCGTGTAAAAGTACTTGCCGCAGTACCATTGTTATTATTCACAGTGAGTGTCACGGTAGTAGTTGGCGCCGTTGCTGTATTGTAGGTAACGGTATGTGGACCAGCACCTACAGCAGTTGCCGGCGTAGCACCTAAACCAAAATTCCAAGAATATGTGGTTCCTGCAATGGTAGATGTAGAGGTATTCGCAAAGGTAATGGTGCTGCCCTGACAAATAGTGATGGTACCACCTACTGCCGCTGGAACAGAACTAAAACTAGCATTTGGAGCTTGTCCAAAGGTTACGAGGGATATAATGAATCCTGTAACTAAAAATACGTTTTTAAGCATTGGGTCTGTATAGATATTAGGGCCCAAAGGTAAACAAATGTATCAAAGTAAAGAAATCCAGTCTACATGCTTTTTTAAACGTTCAATTGTTTGTTCCTCTTCAGAACCAGGTTTCGGAACATAATTATATTTCCAAGTTGCCATAGGCGGCATGCTTAACAAAATAGATTCTGTTCTGCCGTTGGAGACAATTCCGAATTTTGTACCTCGATCGAATAACAAGTTGTATTCTACATACCTTGATCTTCGCAGGGCTTGCCAATCGTTTTGTGCTTGCGTTGCTTCCGAATGAATTTCGGATGTTTGATCTTTATAAATCAGAGGAAAATTCCTTCCTAATCCCAAGCAAAATTCAAAGATTTTATTGCTATCTATATCAGTTTCTGGAACCAAATGGTCGAAAAAAATTCCCCCCACTCCCCTGGTTTCATTTCGATGGGGTAAATAGAAATAATCATCAGCCCACACTTTGTATCGTTCATAAGCTGTTGGATGATATGCATCACACACAGATTTTAACTGCTTATGAAACCTAGCCGCTTCCTTGAGGTTCACATACATTGGAGTAAGGTCGATTCCGCCGCCAAACCATGCGTTTCCTTCATTGGTTTCGAAGTATCGAACATTCATGTGTATCGTTGGATGCAATGGGTGTAACGAATGTAAAACAATGGAAACACCAGTCGCTAAAAAGGAATCCCCACGCATACCCATGTGTGTTTTCATCGCTTCCGTAATCTCACCCGTGACTTTTGAAAAGGCTACGCCACCCTTTTGAATGATGCGACCATTGTCAATTGTCATGGTAACTCCTCCTCCACCTTCTGCTCGTTCCCATGCATCTGATTGAAACACCGCTTTTCCATCGTGTATTGTTAAAGCCTCTACAATTTCCAATTGCAAATCCCTAAAGCGCAAGGCTATTTCATTTCCATCCATCCTTCCGTTCGTGTTTGAAATTCTTGAATTGACAATTTACTAAGCCCACATTTGAATGATAGTAGTCTACTGTTTTACCATATTCGAATGCAGTCATTAGTCCGTCCCTCATGGGTAAACCGCGCGTAAACCATGGAACAAAACCAGTAAGTATATCATATCCAAGTAATACTGATTTGGAAAGGTCTGTTTCATAACTTACCCTAAATGCTTTATGA
The DNA here is from genome assembly GCA_947463385.1 of Flavobacteriales bacterium. GTDB lineage: Bacteria > Bacteroidota > Bacteroidia > Flavobacteriales_D > Crocinitomicaceae > UBA952. The sequence continues at coordinate 7,458 of CANHSL010000045.1, read as the reverse complement.
AAATTTTTAACCCTAGAATTTTCTAAATCAAAACAGGTTGTACTCATATAATCGAAAGTCCCTTGATTTTCAAGCACCGAATTAACCTCTTTCCATTCCGTCCATTCCCTTAAGCCATAAAGCGAAACCTGAGGATTCGAACGCGTTAATTTCAATAGATTAAGCACCTGCTTTTTATCCTGGCTTATACAGACGATATTTAGCGGTGTCGAAGTTTTTGAAAATGCTTTAATCATGGATTCATTGGCTATAAGCACCCGGCCATTCTTTGGTGCGTAGTCATAAAAATCCGAGACAAATTGATTTTCTAAGGTAGTATCACTGCTCAACCCCGTTTGAAATAAAACCACCTGCTTAGTCAGGCTTTGCTTTGCAAGTAATTGAGCTAATGAAACCACTTGATTGGATAATTCGGATGCGACCATGAAAACATGTTCGTTGCGCTGCATATTTTGCGACATCGACGAAACGGGTAATGGAAGAATTAAAGGAATCCCTTTTTCAGCAGAGAATACGGATAACTTCTCGCAATCTAAGGGGTGCATTGGTCCAATGAACAAATCAAAGCGGTCAATTTTTCCCGAACGAATTAATTGGTCAATGGATTCTTCTTTCGAATGATAATCAAAGAAATAAACATCCCCATTAATGTCTAAATTTTTAATCGAATCGATTCCTACCATAACCCCCATGTAAAATTCAAAGGCGAATTTCTGATATCCTTTGAGCGGAAACACCATGGAGTCGCGATTAAAAGGCAGAAAAACACCAATGCGAAGTGCTTTGTTAAGTTGCTTGGGTACGTATGTACTCGGTGTACTTTTATTAATAATTGGTTCATGAACGGGGCTTTCCTTACCTGGAATGGTATGAACTGAAACTTGACTGACCGCTGGTTTAATCGGGATTTTCAAGGTCATTCCCGGTTTTATTGAACTGGAAGTTAAGCCATTTATGGATTTTAATCGGGCGGAACTTATTAAATATCGTTTTGAAATTTCGCTTAATTTATCGCCATTTTTAATCACATAATGAATGATTGTATCCGAAAAATCAAAGTTCCTAAAGCTCATAGTATTGCTGTCAACCGCAATAAATTCAGGCGCTGGATTTATAATATCTTCAGGTAGCGCATACCTTTTTATTCCCTGATTAATTTTGAGTTTTTGATTAACAACTAAACTTTTAAATTGAAGCCCATCCATAATCGATGGATTGTATTTAGCAAGCGTATCCATAGTTATTGCGAACTTCTTTGAAATCCCAAAAGGGGTATCTCCTTTTGCAACCAAATAGTCGAAGGTTGACCGCGTAGCACGGACTAAAATCTTACTTCCCAAAAGTACTTGATCGGTCAATCCTGAATTATCGGCTTTGATCTGTGTTGAACTCACCGCTAAATCCTGCGAGATTGAAAACAAGGTCATACCCTCTTTAATGGATACTTCATGATACCAAATTCCGTTTTTTTCAATAAGCGGATGATAATTCTGAGCTATATAGCCCCAGGTAATCATGAGGGTAAAGACGATATGTGCGATTCGGTTTATTCCCATTCTATCGTGGCAGGTGGCTTGGAACTGATGTCGTACGTAACGCGATTTATTCCCCGTACTTGGTTAATTATTTTATTGGAAGTTTCCGCTAAAAATTCATAGGGTAAATGACACCAATCAGCAGTCATCCCGTCCGTAGAAGTAACCGCTCGCAGCGCCACCGCATTCTCATACGTGCGCTCATCCCCCATAACTCCAACAGATTGAACGGGCAACAAAATCACCCCGGCTTGCCAAACAGTATTGTACAAGCCATGATTTTTAAGTCCTTGAACAAATATGTGATCCGCTTCTTGAAGAATACGCACTTTCTCTGCCGTTACCTCGCCCAATATTCGAATTCCTAATCCAGGTCCCGGGAAAGGATGTCGATCTAATAAGGCCGAATCCATTTCCATTGCGCGACCTATTCGGCGTACTTCGTCTTTAAACAAACTTCGAAGCGGTTCAACTACCTTTAATTTCATGTAATCAGGGAGTCCTCCTACGTTATGGTGAGATTTAATCGTTTGCGATGGTCCACCCGTGGCTGAAACCGACTCAATCACATCAGGGTAAATGGTTCCTTGTCCTAACCACGAAGCATTCTCAACACTACCTGATTCTTCTTCAAATACATCAATAAACACTTTGCCAATGGCTTTTCTTTTGTCCTCTGGGTCGGTTTTACCGGCAAGCGCTTCGTAAAAACGGCTGGATGCGTCCACTCCTTTGATGTTTAAGCCCATGTGTTTGTAGGAGTCCAACACTTGCTGATACTCATCCTTTCTTAACAAGCCATTATCAACAAAAATACAGTGCAACCTAGGTCCGATGGCTTTATGCAACAACATCGCTGCAACTGAAGAATCCACACCACCCGATAATCCGAGTATCACATGGTCTTCTCCGATTTGTGTTTTTAATTCCGAAACTTTTTCCTCCACAAATACCCCAGGTGACCAATCCCCCGTACACTTACAAACATTTAAAACAAAATTTTGCAAGTGCTTCATACCATCGGTGGAATGATACACTTCTGGATGAAACTGAACACCAAACGTATCTTCGTCAACAAATTGGTAAGCCGCATTTTCCACATCGGCCGTACTGCACATGCGAACGGAACCTTGAGGTAATTGAGCAATTGAATCTCCGTGAGACATCCATACTTGTGTTGGATAACTTAAGCCCGTCATCAACCCATCAGAAACTCCATGCTGTAACATAGCTCTACCATATTCACGTGTATTCGAGGCTTTTACTTCACCCCCATAACGCTGTGCTAGCAATTGAGCACCATAGCAAATACCGAGTAAAGGAAGCTTTCCTTTTATATTCGACAAATCAGGTTTTGGTGCGGAATCATCACGCACAGAAAATGGACTTCCTGACAAGATCACACCCAAGCAATCAGGCGTTGTAGTTCCGATTGATGTCCATGGATGAATTTCACAATAGACATTCATTTCGCGAATTCTTCGGGCAATTAGCTGTGTGTATTGAGAACCGAAGTCGTAAATTAAAATAGTTTGATGCATCCGCAAAGTTAAATTAAATTGATATTCCGAATTAAGGTAAACTCTAAAGAATTGTAAAATTTCGATACAGCGACCGGAATGAATGTCATTATCGGGTCGAAATAATTACCTTTGCCACCTATATCCTAGATTATGATTGGAGACATATTAAAAAAGATATTTGGAGATAAAAGCACCAAAGACCAAAAACGTTATCAACCCTTTGTGGATCAAACCACTGCGTTCTTAACTGAGATGCAGCAATTGTCTGATAATGGATTGCGTGAAAAATCTCACGGGTTTAGAGAAAAAATCCAACAAGCAATCAAAGCCCAGGAAGAAGAAGTTCTTCAGTTGCAAGCACAAGTTGCTGATGCAGAACGCTCAATAGATGAAAAAGAAGCGATTTTTGAACAGATTGATGCATTAACCAAGGCTATTGACGAAACCATTGAGGAGGTATTAATTGAGATCTTACCCGAGGCGTTCGCAGTGGTTAAAGAAACTGCACACCGTTGGGCTGTTAATGGTCAGTTAACGGTAAATGCTACGGCGTTTGATCGGGACCTTGCAACAAAAAAAGACGGAATTACAATTGCTGGAGAACAAGCGATTTGGCACAATGAATGGACAGCCGCCGGTAATAAGGTGGTTTGGAATATGGTACATTACGACGTACAGCTCATGGGTGGTGCCGTTCTTCACCAAGGGAACATTGCCGAAATGCAAACCGGAGAAGGAAAAACACTTGTCGCTACACTACCCGTTTATCTTAATGCCCTTGCTGGAAAAGGTGTACACATCGTTACGGTGAATGACTACCTCGCAAAACGTGACTCAGAATGGATGGGTCCGCTGTATCAATTTCATGGACTTAGTGTAGATTGTATCGACAAACATCAACCCAATTCAGATGCGCGTAGAAATGCATATTTAGCCGATATTACCTTTGGTACAAACAACGAGTTTGGATTTGATTATTTGCGGGATAATATGGCAGGACATCCAAGTGAATTAGTTCAACGCAAGCATCATTTTGCCATCGTAGATGAGGTCGATTCCGTTTTAATTGATGATGCCCGTACGCCATTAATCATATCTGGACCAACCACCAGCAATGGGGAACAAGAATTTCATGCCTTGAAGCCAAGGGTTGAACGCATTGTGAATGCGCAAAAAGAAGTGGTACAAAAGTTCCTTTTAGAAGCCAAGAAGAATTTGGTGGTATTAAATGAAGTTCAATCCGATAAGAAAGTAGAGAAAGTAATGCTTGAAGAAGGTGGAATTGCCTTGCTTCGTGCACACAGGGGGCTACCTAAGAACAAGGCCTTAATTAAATTCCTTTCCGAGCCGGGTGTTAAGGTGCATTTGCAAAAAACCGAAAACACGTACATGCAAGAACAAGGAAAGCACATGAAGAAAATTGATGCGGAACTTTTCTTTGTGATTGACGAAAAGAATAATTCAATTGAGTTAACAAGTAAAGGCATTGACTTGATTTCTGGAAGTGACGATCGGGATTTCTTTATTATGCCGGACATTGGGGCTGAAATTGCAAAACTTCAAAAAGAACAATTAAGCAACGAAGAATTTCTAGAAAAGAAAGATGTATTGGTAAGAGACTACTCTATTAAATCAGAGCGAATTCACTCCATCAATCAATTATTGAAGGCATATACCCTTTTCGAAAAAGAAGTAGAATATGTGATTCTCGACAGTAAGGTTAAAATTGTAGATGAATCCACGGGACGAATCTTAGAAGGAAGAAGATATTCAGACGGATTGCATCAGGCGATAGAAGCGAAAGAAAATGTTCAAATTGAAGCCGCTACGCAAACCTATGCAACCATTACATTACAGAATTATTTCCGAATGTATCACAAGTTAGCCGGTATGACCGGTACGGCTGAAACTGAAGCGAAAGAATTTTACGACATCTATAAATTGGATGTGGTTGTGGTTCCAACACACCGTTCGGTTGTAAGAAAAGACCTGAACGATATGGTATACAAAACCGCACGTGAGAAGTTTGCGGCAGTTATTGAAGAAGTTGAACGCTTGGTAGCCGAAGGACGTCCCGTTTTAGTGGGTACCACTACCGTTGAAATTTCGGAATTACTAAGTAAAATGCTTCAGTTTAAGAAAGTTCCACATCAAGTATTGAATGCAAAATACCATCAAAAAGAAGCGGAGATTGTTGCCGCTGCGGGTCAGGCGGGTGCAGTCACCATTGCGACCAACATGGCAGGCCGTGGTACAGATATCAAATTAGGTGCAGGAGTAAAAGAAGCGGGAGGACTTGCTATTGTAGGTACAGAACGACATGATTCACGCCGTGTAGATCGTCAGTTACGTGGACGTTCAGGTCGTCAAGGAGACCCAGGTTCTTCGCAGTTTTTTGTTTCCTTAGAAGATGATTTGATGCGTAAATTTGGATCGGAGCGCATCGCGAAAATCATGGACCGCATGGGGCTCAAAGAAGGAGAAGTTATTACACATGGGATGGTTTCTAAATCCATTGAAAGAGCGCAAAAGAAAGTGGAGGAAAACAACTTCGGTATCCGTAAGCGCTTGCTTGAGTATGATGATGTAATGAACGCGCAGCGTAAGTTGATTTATAAGCTTCGCAAGAACGCCCTCTTTGGTGATCGATTGGATATTGATGTGGATAATATGTTCTTTGATTTGTGTGAACAAACAGTTCAACAAAACATACACGCTGAATTCACAGATTTCGAGGTTGAATTGATTAGAATTCTCGGGGTATCCTCCCCTGTTAGCGAAGAGGAGTTTAAACGTTCGGATTCAAATACCTTGGTAAATCTTGTGTACCAAAGCATGTTAACGCAATACCAACGGAAGTGTGGTAAATTTGCAACGAAAGCCTTCCCACAAGTTAAGCATGTTTATGAAACAATGTCCGATCGATATAAGAACATTGTGTTTCCATTAACGGATAGCAGACGAGAAGTACAACTAATTGTTAATTTAGAAGAGGCCTATAACTCTCAATGCACCAATGTTTCTAAACAATTCGAGAAACATGTAATTCTTGGAATCATTGACAACGAATGGAAAGAGCATTTAAGGGAAATGGATGACTTGCGATCGGCAGTAAATAATGCGACCTACGAGCAGAAAGATCCTTTGGTAATCTACAAATTAGAATCTTACGACTTGTTCAAGAACATGATAAATCGTGTGAATATTTCTTCGGTAGAACTCCTTATGAATTTGGATATTCCTTTTGAACAGGAAATGCAAAGCACCAACAAAGACGCCAATGAAAGCCATTACGCGCAAGCGCGAACCAATGTCAGTACTTCAGGCCAAGCGCCACGATTCGAAGGAAGTCAAGGCTATCAAGAAGCAATTCAAAATTCAATGAATGAACCCGTTAAAAAGGAACCGGTCGTAGTTGATCCAAAAATTAATCGGAATGATCCTTGTCCGTGCGGAAGTGGAAAAAAATATAAGCAATGTCATGGAAAATAGGCCTGATTGGCACCGGAAATGTTGCCAGCTTTTGGGCTGAAAATCTGAGTAGATTTCCTTCTGTTGAATTATTTGTTAAGGGAAGGACGTCCGAGGCAAGTAATATATTTTCAGAGAAGTTTAAAATCCAAGCCCTGGAGAGTCAATCCATAGACTGCTTCTTGATTTGTGTTCAAGACCGAAACATTGACCACATATTACAAACAATCGATCCGGCAATCCCAAGCTTTATTTGTGCAGGATTGTATAGTTTGAGTTCTAGTAATCACAACGCTGCAGGCATCATTTACCCCTTACAGACGATTCAAGCCAAAGCGATTACAAGCTTCGATGAAGTCCCTTTTTTATGCGAATTTCCTTCAACTGCGCGCGCATGTGGACTAAGATTTTTAACTGATTTTAATTTGTCTTACACCGAAGCATCAGAGGAAGCACGATTTGCTGCACATCTCGCGGCGGTTTTCATTAATAATTTTGGGTATTTCACTATGAAGCGTGGATTGAGTCATGCGGCAACAAAAGATTTACCTGCAGATTTATTTAAACCTATTATAGAAAAAACAATGGCTAACTTATTTATTAAAGGGGACTTACAGACAGGACCCGCTCGAAGAAACGACCTTGAAACCATAGCAAAGCATCAAGCAAAATTAAGTGGATCTTCCCGCGAACTTTACGATTTCATTAGCAATTCCATCATGAAAACTTACGGCAATGAACTATAAGATCAAATTAAAAACAATTGATAGCTTCATATTTGATGTGGACGGCGTATTGACCAATGGCACTGTATTAATCAATGGCACGGATTACCAGCGAAGCATTCATGTCAAGGACAGTTACGCCATTCAATATGCGTCAAAACTTGGTTATAAAATCTTTTTAATCACTGGTGGAGAATCGGAATT
>CANHSL010000044.1 GCA_947463385.1 Flavobacteriales bacterium | reverse complement strand
TGCGTAAAAACAAACGTAGGCGGTGCAGAAAACGTCATTAAAGCGGCCTTAAAATCACAGGTAAAAGATGTAGTGGCCTTGTCAACGGATAAAGCATGTGCACCGATTAATTTGTATGGGGCGACCAAATTAACCTCGGATAAACTGTTTGTGGCGGCGAATAATATTAGGGGAAAACGTGACATTAAATTTTCCGTGGTACGCTATGGAAATGTCATGGGATCCAATGGGTCGGTAATTCCATTCTTCATCAAGCGAAAACAACAGGATGGCGTCTTGCCTATTACTGTTGCTGAAATGACACGATTTAACATCTCATTACAAGAAGGTGTGGATATGGTGATGCACGCACTCGAGCATGCCTGGGGAGGAGAAATCTTTGTACCTAAAATACCTTCATACCGAATCACGGATGTCGCTGAAGCTATAGGACCGGCATGTAAAAAGCCAATCATCGGGATACGTCCGGGAGAAAAAATTCATGAAGAGATGATTAGCGCTTCGGATTCATTCTTTACCTATGATTTAGGAAAATACTATACCATTATTCCACAAGCACCGATTTGGAACCTTAACGAGTATATCGCTTCAAACGCAGCGCAAAAGGTTACGGAAGGGTTTTCTTACAATTCAAAAGATAATACGGATTGGGAAACCATTGATAGCTTGAGAGAGAAAATTAAAACTTACGTAGGCGATTTTTAAGTTAAATGACCCTACTTGAATTTATTTCCACCTTTGATACGGAAGGGTCCATTGTCCTTTTGGAAGGAAAGCGAAAAGTAAGCCCAGTAGATGAAGCCGATCTGACTGCCTTAGGAAAATTACTTGCCCAAAAAACGAAATATATTCAATTTAGGAGTGGAAACGCTCCCGGCGCAGATGCACTTTTTACGTCGGGTGTTGCAGCAATCGATGCAAATCGCATTGAATTGATCCTACCCTATAACGCGCATCGAAAAAAAGAAGCGAAATCATATAAAAGCCATTCCCTAGAGAACATACCCTTGGTAAATGAACAAGCATTGATTTACGAAACGAAGAAAAACAAAAAAATGGCACGATTGGTTGACAAATATCTGCAAGGGGATCGAGATCAATACGCCATGAAGGCTGCCTATATTCTAAGGGATACAGTTAAGGTCATTGGAACAACTGAAATCCCAGGAATTCGAATTGGAATATTCTATGAAGACCTAGAAAACCCTAGACAAGGAGGTACTGGTCACACCATTAACGTGTGTCAATCGAATGGAATACCCGTGATTGATCAAGGCACATGGAAACATTGGCTTGAACCGTTGGAATAAAAAAAAAATACTATATTCACAACGATAAATGGCGGAACTGAAAAGCCTTACGAGTAAGAAAACTAAACTAACTTAATTATGAATTATTATTTAAAAGTGTTACAAAATTATGCCAATTTCAATGGCAGAGCGAGAAGAGCAGAGTATTGGTATTTCTTTCTTTTCAATATGATTGCATCCATCATTGTAGGAATTATTGGAGGCTTAATGGATTTCGAACTGCTCGGTAATCTATATTCCTTAGCCGTATTGTTACCCTCGCTTGCTGTTGGTGTGAGAAGAATGCACGACGTAGGTAAAAGTGGTTGGTTTATACTTATTCCAATTTATAATTTCATTTTAGCAGTAACTGAGGGTGATGCTGGAGAAAATGAATATGGTCCAGACCCTAAAGGACAATCGAGTTCAGATTTACTTGATGCTTAAGGTATCTGATTTATAAGAAGGCACTAAAGGCGGCATTGCCGCCTTTTTTATTTAGATTAACAAAGTAATCATTCACTTACATGGACAAAAAAGATACGCATGAAGATGCACTGCAAAAATCCTTAGATCGATATAGCGTAAAGCTTATAAAGGTTATTGGTATTATTGGTGCAGCGATGGGATTAATCATTCTCGGCGTATTTTGGTATTGGTTATTAAAAAAACTCTTTTAACACATCATGAGAATAAAGCATATCGGATCCTTTCTACTTTTTCTATGTTTAAATTTTGTTGCACTTGCCCTTGGCGGATTATTTACGGCTGATGGCGTTTCCTCTGAATGGTACCAAACCTTAAACAAAGCGCCCTGGACTCCTCCGGGCTGGGTTTTCGGTGCGGCATGGACCTTTTTGATGTGCTGTTTTGCCGTGTATATGTCAATTCGTTGGACGAAAGACCAAGACAAGAAAAAAACGCTAATTCTATACAGTATTCAATGGGTATTGAATGTTTCGTGGAATCCCATATTTTTCTATTTCCATCAAAATCTGCTTGGTTTAGTTGATATCACCTTGCTTCTCTTGGCGATAACGCTTATGGGAACATCAACGCTGCGCACCATGAGATTTCACTCCCTTTGGATTTTGCCTTATGTGCTTTGGTTAGCGATTGCAACTTCGTTGAATGCGTACATACTTTTTTTTAACTAGGATACGAAGGCGTTTGGCTGCATAGATTTTTCTTAACTTCGTATTTCATGATCGAAGCCCCATACATTATTCTCGAGCTCGCCAATACACACGGAGGAGATAAAACCTACATGCATTCCTTAATTGACACGTTTGCTACGTATCAAGGGAATTATGGCATGAAATTCCAACCGCTTTCGCCAGACACCTTGGCCACGCCTGATTTCCAATGGTATCCGGTGTACCAAACCCTTTATTTCACCCCACAAGAGTGGCATGAAATCATTCAATTAGCAAAGCAAACCAAAGAGGTTTGGATTGATTTATTTGATCTTTATGGCGTACAAATCGTTTCAGAGAATCTTCCTCATGTACATGGGATAAAATTCCAGTCGTCTGTTTTGCACAATGAAGAAGTGATCTCAGCTCTAAGCAGCCTTGATCTTACACATTGTCGCGTTATCTTGAACATTGCAGCGCAAGAAATTGAGGTTATTAAGCAGCGGATCGATTACATCAAGGACCAACTAAATCCAAAAGAATTGCTCTTGGAAATCGGCTTTCAGGCCTACCCTACCGAATTGAGCGACAGTGGCTTATCTAAAATCAAGCAAATCAAGGAAGCATTCGGATTACCGATTGTCTTTGCAGACCACATTGACGGAACAGCAACGGATTCAATCTACCTGCCGATCATGGCATGGTTGCAAGGCGCAACAGTCCTTGAAAAACACGTCATGCTTAGTGATCGTGAAACAAAATACGACCATTTTTCCTCTCAAACGCCTGAAACGTTTAATGCCTTTACAACAACCCTAGCACATTATGTCGCTGCAATGCACGCTGAATTTATTAATCCGAGGGAGCGCGATTACTTACAAAAAACGGTGATGATACCCGTAGTTCGACGAACCTTGAAAGCCGGAGATTTTATTCATTCGAGTCAAGATTTGTTTTTTCGAAGAAGCGGTAAAGAAGGACTAACTTTAGATGAAATCAAGGCCTTGCAAACGCAACGCATGGTATTAAATAAACAGAAAGACCTAAACGACACCCTTCGTTCCGACGATTTTAAGCCAGCTAAGGTCGGGGTTATCGTAGCGTGCCGAATGAAATCTTCCCGCTTGAAAGAAAAAGCACTGCTGCCCATTGGCGATTTACCTTCCGTAGAATTTTGCTTGCGCAATGCGTTAAAATTTAAAGGCATCCACAAGGTAATCCTAGCTACATCCACAGAGGCTCAGGACAAAATCCTGGAGCAACATACCTTTGATCCCAAGGTTGGGTTTTATCAGGGTCATCCGGAAGATGTTATGCAACGCTACATTGATGTTTGTGAAGCATACGATTTAGACGTGGTGGTGCGAATAACAGCCGACATGCCCTTTGTTGATGATGAAATTTGTTCGTTTCTCTTGGAAGAACACTTTAAATCGGACGCTGAGTATACGGTAGGTTCGGATGCTGCCGTGGGTGTTAACCTAGAAATTTTTAATGTCTCTTGTTTAAAACGTATAAAGGCCTATTTCCCCAATGCAGAATACTCAGAATACATGACCTGGTATTTTCAAAACAATCCAGACCATGTGCGCATTCATAAAGTTGATCTACCTGAACTCTTTGTACGGACCTACAGACTGACCTTGGATTATGAAGAAGATTTAACCTTGTTTAATGAAATTCACGAAGATGTGCTCCCCTTAGCAGGAACCGAATATACCTTGCGGGATGTAATAACCTACCTAGATCATCATCCAGAAATTGCTGCTATAAACTCACACCTGACCTTGAAATACAAAACCGATCAAGCATTGATTGACTTGCTCAATGAGAAAACGAAAATTAAGTAGCGGCTATGGAGTATAAGCAGCTCAAGTATTCTCCTGTCTCGGTCAATGGGTATTCCTTAGTTCCCATCCGCATGGAAGACCGTGAATTAATTCGTAAATGGCGAAACGAGCAAATGTATCACCTGCGACAACAGGAAGCACTCACTGAAAGTCAGCAAGAAACATATTTTAAAGAAGTAGTCGCGAAGTTGTTTGAAAGCGAGCAGCCCACACAATACTTATTTTCCTACGTGCGGGGCGAGGATTGCATGGGTTATGGCGGGTTGGTGCATATAAATTATGAAAAATCAAGCGCCGAATTATCCTTTATCATGAATACCGAACTGGAAGCGGCAGCGTTCAGATTTCATTGGACCAATTACTTGCAACTCATTGAAAACATAGCATTTAAAGAGCTTAATTTGAACCGTATTTTCACTTATGCTTACGACTTAAGACCGCACCTTTATCCCATCTTGGAAGATCGTAGATTTTCACTTGAGCGCCTTATTCCAAATGCATTAACGGAAGACGGAAAATCAATTGCAGCAGTCATTCACAGCAAATGGAATGCGCAGCTTAGAAAGGCCACACTGCTCGATTCTGACATCACGTTTCAGTGGGCACAAGACCCAACGGTTAGGCGCTATGCGTTTAATCCAAATGAAATCACAAAAGTAGGACATGAAGCGTGGTTTAGGAATAAATTAGCGGACCCTTTAAGCGAATATTTCATACTGGAAACAGCAGCAGGAAAACCCCTCGGTTCCTTTAGAATCGATTTTAATTCAAGGTCTTCAACCGGATTAATCAGCTACCTCATAGCTCCTGAATACCATGGAAAAGGTTGGGGAATTGCGATGTTAGTGCTCGGTCAAGCAGCAGCTAAACAAATTGGTCTCAGCGGTCTTATTGGTGAAGTTATGCCTGAAAATTCATCTTCAAGTGCTATCTTTGTAAAATTAGGATACGATGCTGAGGTTCTTAGCGATCGAATTCGTTACCAAAAGAGCCTTTAATGTTCCAGCTTCCTTCAGACCGTGTTTTTATAATTGCCGAGTTATCCGCTAACCACAACGGCAGTCTTGAAGTGGCCTTAGAAACGGTGAAAGCAGCAAAACGAGCTGGAGCTGATGCCATAAAACTACAGACCTACACTGCAGACACCATTACCTTAAAATGCGATCAACCCGATTTTAAAATTGACGGAGGAACACTTTGGGATGGACGATATTTACATGACCTTTACTTGGAAGCTTTTACCCCATGGGAATGGCATGAGCGCATATTTGAGGCCGCAGCTGCCGAGGGCTTAGTTTGTTTTTCTTCTCCCTTTGACCCGTCAGCAGTAGATTTTTTAGAAGGTTTGGGCTGTCCTTTATATAAAATTGCATCCTTTGAAATAACAGACATCCCCTTGATTGAATACGTAGCATCGAAAGGGAAACCCATGATTTTGTCCACAGGAATTGCTGAAAAAGCTGATATTGAACGCGCCGTGGATGCGTGTTTACGTCAAGGAAACAAGGACCTCACCCTATTAAAGTGCACCTCTTCTTACCCCGCTCCTATTGAAGAAGCCAACTTATCGCTCATGGTTCAATTTAAGGAGGATTTTCCAGTATCTGTAGGTTTATCGGATCATACGCCAGGTCATTTAGTTCCCGTGATTGCAACTACCCTGGGCGCACGCGTAATTGAAAAACACTTTATTTTATCGCATGAAATTGGAGGACCCGATGTCGCATTTTCTTTGGATGAAACGGAATTTACTCAGTTAGTCCATAACGTGCGTTTAACCGAGCAAGCACTTGGTAATTCAAGCTATGCGTTAACCCCAAAACAAGCGGCTGGTCGTGTTTTTTCACGTTCACTCTACCCTACTCAATTCATAACCAAAGGAAGTATAATTTCAGATGGTATGATCAAATCAGTTCGACCTGGATATAGCCTTCATCCCATGCATTTAGGAGATATCATTGGAAAAACTGTTAAACGCGACCTAAGTTTAGGAGCGCGCATTACCCTAGATGATTTTGAATAGAATCAATTCATCGCCTTATTTTAAATTTAACACACGGAACAATAGTTCCATACATTCGGCTGAATAGCCCAAATTACATTATGACATTTTTAGAACTCAATCTGATTGCGCCGATTTTAAATGCGCTTAACCACGTGGGATATACCACGCCAACACCAATTCAAGAAAAAGCAATTCCAATTATCCTTTCCGGAGCCGACATTATGGGTTGCGCACAAACCGGAACGGGAAAAACGGCGGCTTTTGCTATTCCGATTTTACAACGATTAACCCTTAACAAGCGACCTGAAGGAAGAAGACGCATACGCACCTTAATCCTAACGCCAACGCGAGAACTTGCGATTCAAATCGAAGACAACATTAAGGCCTATGGAAAAGAATTGGATCACCGTCATGCCGTTATCTTTGGCGGCGTAAGTCAACACGGACAGGTAAATCAACTGAAAAACGGGGTTGATATCTTAGTTGCTACACCGGGACGTTTATTGGATTTGGTGCAACAAGGATTTATTGACTTGAGGCATCTTGAGATTTTCGTCTTGGATGAAGCCGATCGCATGCTCGACATGGGATTTATACACGATGTGAAACGCGTAATTAAACTCATACCTGCTCAGCGCCAAACCTTGTTTTTCTCGGCCACGATGCCAAAAGAAATTAAAACATTGGCTAGCACCATCTTAACGGATCCTGAACAAGTAATTGTTACTCCGGTATCTTCTACAGCGGAAACCATACAACAGGGCTTATACTACGTGAATACCGCAGAGAAAAAGGATTTATTACTGCAACTATTGAACGAAGACCACACGCCCTCGATTTTAGTCTTTACACGAACAAAGCACGGGGCAGATCGCATCGTTAAAATACTAGCGAAAGCACAAATCACAGCGGCAGCAATTCACGGAAACAAATCACAAAACGCACGACAAAACGCCTTAAATGGATTTAAAAACAACAAGCTTCGGGTATTGGTTGCAACCGATATTGCGGCGCGAGGTATTGACATCGACGAATTGGAATTAGTGATTAATTACGACATACCAAACATCCCAGAAACCTATGTTCACCGCATTGGTCGAACCGGAAGAGCAGGCGCAAGCGGAAGAGCAATTTCTTTTTGCGACCAAGACGAACGGGCCTATATTCGTGATATTCAGAAATTAATTGGGATTCAAATTCCGGTTTTGAAAAATAACTAACTTAGGCTGTCTCAAATAATATATGCCACGTATGCGTCGGAATTTAAAAATACGGTTAAGCTTAATCTTGTGTAGTTTACTTTGGATTATAACTTCCTATGGACAAGCCACACCAGGCGATAGCATCAAGCCCAAAATGCTGAATAACTCCATAAATTTAAGCATTGGACCCGGTGGAATTGTAGCACTATATGTACCTGCGGGTATTTTTTACGAGCGGATGTTCCAAGGCGAACGATTTTTACCAAAACTCACCAAATTTGTAGATGTTGGAGTTGGTGCTGTAGGGTATTGGGAAGGCGAAAGTGCCTTTGTCTTTTCTCGTTACGGAATACTTACCGGCCACAAGAAGTACCACTTAGAGGCCACTTTGGGCGCTGTCGGCTACTTGAATGGGGATATCGTCGGGGTGTTACCCGCCGTTTCCATAGGAATGCGCCGACAAAAACCTAACAGTCATTACGTATTCAGAACAGGAGTTGGCATTCCAGAAGCCATCTACGTGAGTTGGGGCGTGAGTTTTTAACCAAAAATATCTGAAGAAGTATTGAATAGTATAATTTGTTTGTTAATTTTATTCGCATGAAACATCTACTTTTTTCCCTTGTATTATTGATTTCTATTAAACACGCCTTATCCCAAGACTGTGCGTGTACAGATGCACCGGAGTCGTTAAGTAACTTAACGATTTCTGATTTGTCACCGGAAGAAAAACAAGAAACAATTCAAGCTTGGATTGCCGGCAGCTGTTATTACAAAGGAATTAAACTCTGGGGGAAAGTTAAATATGTCACATCCTTTCCTGATATCAAAATTCAATACGTAGAGAGTTTTCCGGACATTAAGGTGAAATACGTAACCTCATTTCCGGACAAATGTGGTCTTTGGCAAGTAACCGAGAGTTTTCCGGACTTTAAAGTTCAGGTCGTAACTAGTTTCCCGGATATTAAGGTTAAAATCGTTGAAAGTTTTCCAGGGGTGGATTAGACTAGCCAACTGATTGAAGTTTCTATCCTTTCATTATAAACGCATCGCTTAGTTTAAGTTCAATATCATACATATTAAATCCTGCTCTTTTATTTTCGAATTCAATGAGTGAAATTTTTTGATCCTCCAATGGAAGTGGTGCAAAAAACAAGCTAAAAAACTGCCAATCTGTTCGGGCGCTGTACATAGTTTTGTTCGGTGCCACAGCGATATTTAACTGGTCTAGCATTCGGAATTTCTTCGTGCTTGCCGAAGTCACCAGGTGCGTATTGGGATCGATGTTAATCCACCAATCATAATCATACATTTGATCCATTTGGTATCCAAAATCTAACCGCGTTGTATATTCATTGCGCGTAATACGCACCAATTGTAATGTTTTTCTGCGAACATCCAAGTGCCAAATATGGGTTTTCTCTATATTTCTCATCGGTAGTATTTTAAAGCATGTTGTTTCTCTTTTAACCATTCAGGACTTGAAATATGCATTGACGGACCATAAGACCATACTAAGTGAATTAATTCCATAGTAGGAATCAAAGTGAGGCTAATTTCTGAATACCCTGAAGGAGATTTACTCACAACCTGTGATTCATGAATGGGGTATGCGGTAAAGAACTTAGTGGTTAGTGGATCCGCGTTCAAGACAACTTCGATGGGTTCTTCAACACCTAAGGAAAAAACCCCATACATGTCGTTCAAAAAACTCAGGATTTGCTTCGTATTTCCTTTTTTATAATGGAGGTCTAACTTTATTGGTTCATAGATTCGATCTAGGCCAAAAGAGCGCAAGGCATCGTGTTTTGCGCTATATCCAAACACGTACCATCGATTTTCAAATTCTCGAACCACGTAAGGATGAAGCACCACTGGCTTGAATACTTCGTTCTTGTAGGAATAATGCACAAAAGAAATCGGAATTCCAACCTTACAGCACTCAAGTAATAAATCCATAAACTCATAGCCTCTTGAACGCGGAGGTTCCATGGTTTTCAAAATTGGATACCGTTCATTAAAATCTACCTCCTCTATTGAGGTGGACAACACCTTTTCCATGGCATGACGCAACTTATCACCCAATTCTGTTCGAAGCATGCATTTAATTAAGACCAAGGACTCCTCGAGAACTGAGGCATCTTCACGGGTTAATTTAACCCCATTGATCGTAAAATTCGGGTCTGTATAAAGGTATTCTTGCTGCTGAAAATCAAACTTGATTGGCGCTCCAAAGCCATTGGGCCGAGCCTTCTTCATCATCTTGATGTCTTTCTGGATCGTTTCATGGGATACATCAATACCTTGCTCCTTGCACACCTCAATAATGCGTTTCATGTTTGGTTTATAATAATGACGTTCAGAAATCACTTGATCAATGATCAAGCACCTCAACATGGCGTTTTTTCCGATTGGCATGGCTATTTTTTTTCAAATATAAGTTTTTTTTACACACCGTACATACCATACGGGGTATTATTTCACGAATTATTTTCTTGTTGCATCTTTGTTCAAAATTTAACCTATGGAAACAGAAATTGAAAAAACAAGAGAAAAAACCATTCAAGAGAAACAACAAGAAGGTATAGTGCTATACAATCCTGTTGGAACGAATTACAAGGCTTCGCATGCGATTAAGTGCATTGAATGTACGGATGAATATACCCGCATCGATTTCATATACAGAGCTCCCTCCTATTACATCAACGGTGGCTGGGTACAGATGGAAAGAAATAGTTTTATACGTCCGGTAGGTTCTGAAACGAAATACAAATTAATTCAGGCAATTCACATTCCAATTGCACCTACCAAACACTATTTCAGCCGATGCGGTGAATATTTGCGTTATACCCTACTTTTTCCAGCGCTTCCTAAAAGTACCCGTAAAATTGATATCATTGAAAAAGAAGCTCCTGGAACATATTTCAACTTTTACAACATTGATTTCTCTACGTGGATGACGATACCACACGCGGGAGACCAAGTCATGTCAAACAATTAATGCCTCGTTAATGAATCCCATAGAAATCGCACACAGCGCCCACCTTCAGGCCTTACGTTCACTTCGCGTACTTAAAGATCGAGAATTACATATTCAAGAACTTATCAAAGAAAAGAACTATGCTGAGATTGTGAAAGAGAAAAGAAACTACCAAAAGATTGTCAAAAGCCTCAAAGAACTAATTCAACAATTAAAAGAGCAATATAATGGCTTTGACATGGAAAAAAGAACGAGTGAGGAAGGTCAAACCCTACGCCGCTTGTTTTTAAATACCGCAAATCTTGACGAAACCTTAATGCCTTAATAACCCTTTAAAATTTATAAAAATGGACTACATGTATATTTTCAGCAAACACGACAAATGGAAACGCTTTGATGAATTCATCTTTGAAACCTATTGCTACACCGATAAATCGGAACGTTTATCCCTACACAAAGAACACATTTTCAACATTTCACATTTAGCGCGAATCATAGGCAAACTTGAAGTATACCTTAAGGATCGATCCGATGTTGAGCAAGCCCACTATGCGTGCAAATGGTTTGAGGCCGAATTTGAAGAACTGGGATATTCACTCAGCTACTTCAGGCACTGGCTCGCAGAAAAGAGAGAAATAGAGGCGCCCTTTTAGGCGTCTTGATTTTCTTCTTTCTTTTTTAGCTGTAGGCCTCCTAGCCCAAGAAATGCCAAAATCAAAATGAGCGATCCGATCATTGAATAGCTTGTCCCCGCAATAAAGGAAGAAGGTTGGAACTTCCATACGATTTGATGTTTTCCAGCAGGAATCTCAAGTCCTCGAAGTACATAATTGACTCGCGTATAGGGAACTTCCTTGCCGTCAATGGTACACACCCACCCTTCGGGGTAATAAATTTCGCTAAAGACAGCAAATCCCTTGTGGGATGAATTACTTTGATACGTGATTTCTTTTGTTGCATATTTGGTCATAGCAATAAAATCAGCTGAATCTGTCGCATAGGTTGCCGAAGCGTTAATGCCCGCATTGCTCACATCTAAAATTGCTTGATTTTTTGTATTTATTTTTCCTAGTCCGAGCAATTCCTCATTGGCAGAATTAACCTTGGTGACATTGTTCACATACCACACGTTCCCATTTGCATATGGATTAAGCATTGGCTCGTCTGTTCGCGTAAGTACCACATATTTTGTATTTAACATGTTCAAAATCTGACAGGTATCTGACATTTGTCCTCCTGCCACAGATATGGTATCGAAGATCTCTTTTGCTTTATCCTGCGGAATATCCATCGTACGCGCATAGGTTTGCAACTTGGCCATTTTAACGGCACTGATCACGCCATTGGCTTTTTGCATTTCATCCTGTAAATAAAAATCCACTAACTGTTGGTAACGCTTCACTTTTGCGCCGTGATACCCTCCAATTGATTTATGGAAGTAACTGGTAACCGTTTCATTAAACGGATTATCAAAGGTGAAGACGCGGTAATTTGAATTCAACTGAAGCGCTGTAAACCCGGCCATCAAATCGATGATTTCAGTGGGTTGATCTGCATAGAGTCCTTCTCGATCAAAAGCCGTTCGGATACGTGCCGTCTCCTTTTTAAAGGAAGGCAACAACTTGGCTTCCTTATTCAAAATCGTTACATCGGCTTTTTCCGGCATGTAAGGAATTTGACCGGCACTGCGGTCCTCGTACTTCGCTAATTCCTCGGACATTTCTTCTATGGGATCTGCATTTAAATATCGTAAATCCACATTGATTTCATCTGCTGCAATAAACACTCCAATAAGACCTAACCAAACCCAACGGTTTACTTTGTAAAATGCCAAAAGCAAAGCAACTCCTGCTCCGATAAAAAACAGCAAGGTACGTCCCGCATCGGCCTTATAAATGGCTTGACGAACGTGAATCAATTCAGCTTTCAAGCCCTCAATCATGGTGATTTGTGCTGGATCTTTCGATTGTTTTGCATATTCATTAAATTGCTTAATCTCTTCCCCGGTAATAAAATCTCCGGATATGCTTGGCACCGCATACAACATTAATCCTAAAACAAGCACGCCTCCCAAAACTCCAAAATGAAATTTACGGGTACCCTGCAGTTCTTCAGACTTCCAAAGCCGATCCAAAAGCATCACTGCAACCATTGGCACCAGCACTTGCAAAATCACTAAAATCATTTTAGAATCCCTAAACTTATTGTACATCGGAAAATGGTCAATAAACCAAAAGTTGAGACCTCCGGTTTTAGAGGCCAACAACACACACAAGATGGAAAGAGCAATTACTGGAAATCGAAGGGTGTCTTTTACAAGAAACAAGCCAACCAAAAATAGAAAGAAGGCTACTGCACCCAAATAGATTGCTCCCCCACTGAATAATTGTCCACCCCAATAGTGATTAGATTGAGCGATTTGATCATAATACGTTGGATCCTCAATGCTTTCCATCGCAGCTTCGTTATTCCCGATGTAGCCTCCAGCGCCACCTTTGGCATTCGGAATAAACAAGGAAAGTGCTTCCTTTGGTCCAAAATTATACTCAAGAATATAGCTTTTATCCAAGCCAGATTTTGCTTTTGTCGCTTTATCTGTGCCTTTGGGTGCAACAGAAATGTCAGAATCTCCCCGCGTTGAGTATTTAGAATATTCATAGGTAGTCATTAAATTACTCGCAGAGGGTAGAATGGCTAATCCAGTTGCAACAATTAGTGCACCCACAATCTTTGCTAAATCAATGTACTTTTTCTCAATTAGTAAACGAATCCCTTCACCCAAAGCGATTACACCTAAGAGAATAAAAAGGTAATACGTGATTTGCAAGTGGTTTGCGCTAATGTTCAAAGAAAGGAAGAACGCAAACACCACGCTTCCCCATAACCATTTACCGCGTGTAGCAAGCAACAAGCCGCCCAGGGTTGGCGCCATAAAAGAAACTGCATTCACTTTGGTGATGTGTCCGGCACCTAGGTACAAAATATTAAATGAGGCAAAGCCAAAGGCAATCGCCCCAACAGCCGCAATCCATGGATTAATGCGAAGGCACAGACCGAGGATGTAAAATCCAAACATGGTAACGAACATTACCCCTACCGGTGCGGTTAAGCCCAAACGCAAGACGGTTGCGACTTGATTCATCAAATTCCCATGATGGATCACACTAATTTGATACGCCGGCATGCCGCTAAACATTCCGTTGGTCCATAAGGCCTCTTCGCCATTCACCGTGCGATAATCGGTAATTTCTTTAGCCGCTCCTTGGTATTGTTTTACGTCGGACTGTTTTAATTGCTTTCCATCAAAGATAACCGGATGAAAATACCCTGCAGAAAACACTACAAACACCAATAAGGCCACTACATGCGGAACAAACGCTTTTACATCAAATTTCATACTCATATTATTTATGTTGGATTCGCATAGCGAACCACTTCTTCATTACTAATTTCATCGTCGCACAAGATCACCAAGCGCTCCAATACATTTCTCAATTCCCTAATATTACCGGTCCAATCAATGGCTTGCAGTGCCTGAATGGCAGCAGGCTGAATTGGTTTCAATTTAATTCCTTGTTCTTGGCAAATCATGGATAGAAAATGTGCTACCAACAGCGGAATGTCTTCTTTTCTATCATTTAAACTCGGTACATGGATTGGAATAACGGAAAGGCGATGAAATAAATCTTCCCTAAACCTTCCTTCGTTAATTTCTTTGCGGAGGTCTTTATTGGTTGCTGATATGACGCGACAATCAACCTTTATGTCTTTTTCACCCCCAACACGCTGAATCACATTTTCCTGGAGCGCGCGCAACACTTTAGCCTGAGCACTGGGAGACATATCCCCGATTTCATCTAGAAACAAGGTTCCTCCTGAGGCGAGCTCAAACTTTCCTTTTTTATCTTTAACGGCGCTTGTAAATGCGCCTTTTTCATGTCCAAATAACTCACTTTCAATGAGTTCAGATGGAATTGCAGCACAGTTCACTTCAATAAACGGCGCTTTATTCCGATTGGATTGGTCGTGAAGACTTCTAGCGACGAGCTCCTTACCGCTTCCGTTTGGACCGGTAATTAAAACCCTGGCGTCTGATGGCGCCACCTTTGATATCATGGTTTGAATTTCTAGGATTTGGGGAGAATTACCAATAATTCCATTTCCCTTAATTTTTTTAATGCTCGTCCTTAATGCTGCATTGGATTGAAGCAACTGACCCTTTTCTTTTAAGTGATTGATTGCTACCAAAATACGGTTTAGGTTCAAGGGTTTTTCGATAAAGTCATAAGCCCCTAAGCGAAGCGCTTTGACTGCCATTTCAATGTTTCCATGACCGGACATGACAACAATCTCTGGTTGATGATCCAACGCTTTCAAGGATTGCATAAGTTCTAAGCCATCCATCTTAGGCATTTTGATATCACAAAAAAGGACATCAAACGTAGTTTCCTCACACATACACAAGGCCTCTACACCATCTGCTGCCTCATCCACTTGATGGCCCTCTAATTCAAGAATTTCTCGAATTGCTCTGCGTATCGCGCGATCATCTTCAGTTATGAGTATTCTCATCGGTTCATATCTTTTATGTCTACTCGGCGTTCAAGCATTGGAACGAATTTAAAAGTACCTAATTCTTCTGAAGTAAATTCAAATTCACTGGCTCTTTTTATGCGCAGCATCCGTTGCTCCTCGCCTTCTCCTACAGGAATAACCATAATACCTCCAACAGCCAACTGTTTTAGTAATTCTTCCGGAACATCGGGTGCACCACAGGTAACTAAAATCCGATCGAAGGGCGCATAACTCGGCCATCCTTGATATCCATCCCCATATTTCAATCGTGGGTCGTACTTTAAATGCTTAATAAGTTGTGTTGCTTTTACATGCAAATCCTGATGGCGCTCTATGGAATATGCCCGAGCACCCAATTCACACAAAATACAGGTTTGAAAACCAGAACCCGTTCCAATTTCCAAGACTTTCATCTTTGGACTTAAATCGAGTAATTCGGTTTGAAATGCAACCGTATACGGATGAGAAATCGTTTGCCCCGAACCGATATGAAACGCACCATTCGTGTAGGCCAAATCATCCAAGGCTAAATCCATAAAAAAATGGCGGGGAACTGCATTGAATGCGTTTAGGATTCGTACGTCCTTTATTCCCATCTTCTCTAATTCCTCCACCAATAACTTCCGCTTACCTTGGTGACGATACGTGTCTTTTAAGTGATTCATTGCAAGAGTCAAATTTACAAGTTTGTCGGGGAATGTACTTGAAATAACTACCTTTGTTTTGAACAAAAAGCCGTTGAATGAAGATATTGGTTACCGGTGGCGCTGGTTTTATTGGGTCAAATTTGTGCGATGCCTTGCTTGAACGCAACTACGAAGTGCATTGCATGGATAATTTATTGACAGGAAAATACAGCAACATTAGCCATTTGATCGGTAACCAAAGATTCACTTTTTTTGAAACGGATATTCGCTCAATGGATGCGTGTAAAGAAGCCATGAACGGATGCGATATCGTGGCTCATCTTGCCGCGCTAGGTTCTGTTCCGCGTTCCATTAATGATCCTTTAACCACGAATAGCATTAACATTGATGGATTTCTAAACGTTATTCACACCGCAAAAGAACTTGGCATTAAGCGCTTTGTTTTTGCAGCAAGTTCGTCAACCTATGGTGATTCAGCCTCGCTACCGAAAGTGGAGGACATTATCGGAAACCCCTTGTCACCCTATGCCGTTGGAAAATATGTCAATGAACTCTATGCGCATGTTTATGCCTTAAACTACGGATTATCCTACATTGGTTTGAGGTATTTTAATGTGTTTGGGAAACGTCAAGACCCACATGGCGCATACGCAGCAGTCATCCCTAAATTCATTCAGCAATTTTTAGATGGCGAAGCGCCTACCATCAACGGTGACGGAACAAATACGAGAGACTTCACACACATTGAAAACGTAGTTGACGCAACGCTTCACGCTATAGAAAACACGAACGTAGATGCAGACAATCAGATTTACAACGTAGCCTATGGCTCAAGCACAAGCCTCAACGCGTTAGTAGCGCTTATAAAAGAAGCCATCACGTCACGTAAACCACAAACAACACTGCCTAATGTAAGTTACGGTCCGTTTCGTAAAGGCGATATACCGCATTCATTAGCATCGATAGATAAGATAAAAACGAACCTTGATTATTCGCCAAGCGTTTCAATCAAAGAAGGAATACAAAAAACGGTGGATTGGATTTTATCCTCAACGAGATAACTCAATCTGCACTGGACAATGATCTGAACCGAAGACTTGAGTTAAGATAGACGCAGATTTCAACTGAGGTAAAAACGCTTTCGACATCAAGAAATAATCGATTCTCCAGCCAATATTTTTTTCGCGAGCACCTGCACGATAACTCCACCAAGAATATTCTGCACGCTCCGGATGCATATAGCGATAGGTGTCGGTCAGTCCAGCCGTTTCATAGGCGTTCATCCCGTCAATTTCTTCTTGCATAAACCCAGCAGACTTGTTATAATTTTCCTTTGGACGAGCCAAGTCAATGGCGCGATGCGCAACATTAAAATCACCACAAACCACTACGGGTTTTGTCTGCTCTAACTCTTTTAAATAATTTAAAAAATCCCGGTCCCAGCTTTGACGATAAGGCAAACGAGCCAACTCACTCCCTGAGTTTGGCACATAGACCGTAACCAAATAAAAGGAAGCAAATTCTGCACATACCACGCGGCCTTCATGATCGTGATCCGGTACTTGCATGTCATAGGCAATATGCAAGGGTTTTTCTTTAGTGATAATCGCTGTGCCGGAATACCCTTTTCGTTCTGCCTCATTGGCAAATACGTGATACGTACCCAGCGGCAATAAGGCTTCTTTGACCTGTTCCACCGTAGCTTTCGTTTCTTGTAAACAAATGATATCAGGCTGCAAGGCCGTCATATCTTGAATAAACGACTTACCTGTTATTGCACGAATGCCATTGACGTTAAAAGAAATTATTTTCATTAAAAGAATTTTAAAAAGTTATTCCACCATCTTCTCAACCAACCTTCTGAATTATCATCCATGTCTGCATCCAACATGGCATCATCGTGTAAAGGGCGCTTTGCACGTTTCCGGATAAAAACAAACAGCAATCCAATAATCGCTAGGAAGGAAAACAAGATGAGTGCTTCAAAAATCGAAAAATATTGCAAAAATTCCATTATTGCTTTTTAATTAATTTTCCCGACCCGTATTGAACCGTATTGATAAGCGTAGGTTGTCCGTAATAGTAGACATTACCGATCCCATTCAATTCCACACTCAAGGGAACTCCAGTGGCATTCACCTGCTGATCCACAGAGGAAGACGTAATCAACTTCACTTGATTCGTTGAAGTTATCTGACTAAAATCAAAGGTCCCATCCCCCATGAGATTACCACGGAGTGTTTGTGTTTCACCTTTCAAGGTTAATCTACCCCAACCGTGCGTATTGATGGCATTTACATCAATGGCCTTAACGTTCAAGTCCATATGTCCGGCACCGTCACGGAGTGTTAAGGTTAAATAATCAGTAATCAAGGTATCCTCATTGTAAAGACGCTCTGTTCCTTCAAACAAAATATTGATAAGCTTGGTGTAATGAATTTCAACTTCTGGAATTTCATACGACCTTAAATAATTACATCGATTTTTATTCTCAATGGTAAGCACCCCATTTTCACCCATCACCTCTACAAAGTTCAACAAATTACTCCCCCCTCGAACAAGTACCTTATTGGTTGAATCTTGAACCAATTTGTACGTAAGATGCTCTTTTAAATGCAACTGATTAAAGGACCCGAACTCATAAATCCTACTCGATAACTCTCCGGATTTCTTAAAACACGCACGTTGCTCAGGCTTCTTACATGAACCAATTAAAGCAATCAATATCAATAGATTAACCCACTTCATCTAGTTCTATAATTAAAGGTGTATCCAATTCCATACTCCAAATAATCCGCCCTGGCCCAATGGGTTTTCAAGGTAAGATTCAAAAGCAATCCATTCTTGAGATAATACCGTGCGCCAATGCGGTGATACAAGGGGTCTTCCGGACTAAACTTATCGCGCAAATACGCCCCCATACCAAACACAAAATGAAACCGATCTAATGGAACTAAGTAGGCTGCATAGGCACCCGCTTGTAAAATATCGAGTTGAGATTTCACAATATACGGCTGGTAATCCATGATGGCTTGCTTGGATATTAAATCCAAGGCTAATTCAAGTCCTGCTTTATGTCCAAAAAAATGCTTAGCTGAGAAATTTAGGGCATATACCGGATATCTTCTTCCACCAATAGGCATCATTTGCTTGCCGCTTAAAATGGCGGTAACGCTGTAATACCATTGCTTGTATGCAAGATTCATTGGCGTCTTGGCTTCACCTTCATATGGGTCGAACCAATTTTTATCCAGTGGTACGATTGTTCGCGCATAGCCCACCGAGAGAAAGGGCATATTTATACCAAAATTAGGCACCTTCCACGCGGCGTTACTGAAATGCGTGATATCAATTCCAACATTAAACGCGTTCTTTTTATATTGATAGGTACTTTTTATTGCCAAGCACATTAACCCATTAATTTTTGTAGCAATCGCTACATTGAGCGGATTATCAATGGGATCATATGGGCGATTCGTATACCCTAGCCCCAAACCGAATTTAAAATCCATGCGATAATTTCGAAATGAAATCATAGGCAATTCTGTGTAACCATAGGCCCCGAGGTAATTCCCGAAAATTGCTTGGTTTCCAACCTGACCATAAAACAAGGTGCCACCGAATGTCGGATAATTATAGGCATGCTGGTAGGCTTTATGTCCGCGGGAACGAAGCACGTAACTTAACTCCCCTGCCCACGCAAGATTTTTAGGCATGTGAGCCATAACGCCCCGATGTGCCGCTAAGAATCCTAGTTTTTGGCGGTACTCAATCGCATGCTCAAAATTCGTTTGCGCCATACTTGCCCCTGATAGCACAAGAATTAAAAAAAGAAAATTGAATTGCATACAAAACAAAGTTAATAAAGCTAATGATTCAAATCACGCAATCGCGTTACATTTGTACATGGATAAACGACTAATCGCTTTTGAACGCTTACTGACCATCATGGATGAACTGCGTGAACAATGTCCGTGGGACCAAAAGCAAACCTTTGAAACGCTTAGAAATCTAACCATAGAGGAAACCTATGAACTGGCCGATGCGATCACCAAGAATGACTTACAAGAAATTAAAGGAGAAATTGGTGATCTTTTCCTTCACATGGTATTTTACAGCAAACTCGGATCTGAAGTTGGTGCGTTTGATGTGACGGACGTACTGAATGGAATTTGCGACAAATTGGTACACCGCCATCCGCACATTTATGGGGATGTCACGGTTTCTGGTGAAGAAGCAGTTAAGGCGAACTGGGAAAAACTCAAATTAAAAGAGGGCAAGAAATCCGTACTTTC
>CANHSL010000043.1 GCA_947463385.1 Flavobacteriales bacterium | reverse complement strand
CACCCGTCATGGTATAATCCCGACCCACAGATTTTTATCGCCAGAACTAATCGCGTGTTTGATTTTACTAAAAACAGTTCTCCCGTGTTGTATTTTAATAATAAGAACCACCTGGTCAAGCTTGCGGTACACTCTGAAAACTTAGACACCTTATCAACCTTTGGATATAAAATGAATACGTTACGCAGTTATCCCAACGTAAGAAGCGGTTCAGAGACCTGGATTTATATAAATGACATCGAAGAAAGATCAACTAAATCAAGCGCTGAACTATTACAAATAATTGAAAATTCAGAGGTGCAACGAATTATTAGTGAAATGCGCGCCAATCCACAATGGATAAAAGAACTAACACTAAAAGCAGCACGTAATCACATGGACATTGAGGAACAGCTTAGGCTAGATGCGAGGTATATTTTTAATGAAAATCACCCGCGTTAAGCACGGAACGAATAGAGCCATTCTTTACAATAAAACCGTTCTCCGCAGCATGTAATAATGGAAGGTCGTCGTTATTATCCGAATATGCTCGGACAATCCCTTGGGTTGGAAACACCTCCCTCAAACGGGTTGTTTTTTCAGAACCCCTACAATTTGTTCCTAAGGTGTATCCGTCCCCATGGATACGCAGGGTAGTTGAGATAAGGTGCTTAATGCCAAGTTTTTCACAGGCCGGAAGAATAAATAAGTCAGGTGATGCAGAAACCACCACAACACACAATGAATCTGCTTGACAACGTTTAAGGGCCAACATAAGTTCTTCGTTAAATGCCTCCTTGTTTTCCCAAAATTGGGCGGCCATACGCTGAACCTCCTGGGCGGAATCACGTGCAATAAAACAAATAAATTTAGACTTAAATGTACTGGTGTTTATTCGTTTTGATTTCCAAAGAACCAATGCATAAACCTGCATAATAACTCGCCAGATTCTTAGGGGTTTCTTCCGATAATAATAGAGACAAAAAGAAAGAATACTGTCGTGTTTATAAAGGGTTCCGTCAAAATCAAACAGCGCAAGCTTATCGGAATGGTCACACATAGATTATCCCGATTAAGTACAAAATCCAGCAACAGACCGTTCCTTGCAAAAACCGATCTTTAAATAATAGGGTGGTTGGGTCTCCTTCCCCTTCATATAATCCCTGTTCGCTTATTTGAATGAATCGAATAACCCCCATCAACACAAACAAGGAGCTGTACATTAACCAATCGGTGCCCAATGCTTTTACAACATCAGGGTCTATGGAGTATAATAGATATGCGGTAATTGTTATTGTTGCGGCAATGTATGTTAGGGTATTTAAAAACCCCACACTGTAGGCCTTCAATACGGCGCGGTGATTTTCGGCATTTCCTTGTAATTGCATGATTTCCGATTTCCTTTTAACAACAACCATCAAAAAGGCAAGGAAGAAGGTAACCACTAAGATCCAATGGGATGGTTTAACTGCAATTATAGCGCATCCAGCCAAAACTCTCAGCACAAAATTGATTGCTACAATGAAAAGCTCTACCAAGGGAAGCGTTTTTAACCAAAACGAATAGAGAATGTTTAGAATTAAATATGTGAGAACAATACCCAAAAAAGCAAGCGGAAGCTTAGCAACTACGAGTAAACAAAAAGCAAGTATTAGCAAACTAATTCCAATGAGGAAGGCCCGTTTTTTAGAAATTAAACCTGAAGCGATGGGACGAAATTTTTTTCTTGGATGCAAGGCGTCTTCTTCCGCGTCTTTAATGTCGTTGTTAATGTAAACAAAGGAACTAATGAGAGAAAAAATGAAGGAACCTACTAACACCGAGCACATAAAATCCCATTGCAATAAGCGCAATGAAAAAATCGCTGGCAAAAATAGAAACCCATTTTTTACCCAACTTTTTACCCGAAGTAAATGCCAACCAATCTTCATTTTAGATCCTTCTTAATTTTCCATCCACTAAAGGCATCACCAGGAATGGTATTATAGACTCCATTGCTATCAAGTTTATACACCGGGGTTATTTCAAAGTGCTTCAGTTTTAATTCAAAAGACTTCATCCATCCCGCTTGAACCATTACGTGAGTTTTTCGCATTGGTTCCAATTCCTGAATTAATGCGGCATTGTTTTCTGAAACCCAACGCCAATTTTGAACTACAGCGATGCTTGAATTAAGAATAAATAATCCCGCAAATACCATTGAATATAAACGGATCCAACCTTTTTTTTCTTGCATTAACGTAGCTAAAACAAGCACAAAAATCAAAAGCAATTGTGGGGCATAGCGTAAATTCCAAGCTTCCGGCTGTATAATCATCGAAAGAACAATCCCACCAAAGAGCAGGTATAATTCTAGGGGCCTTTTTCTAAGGAAAAAAAGACATAGGAGCGGAATAAAAAGCACGAGCAATTCCCCTTCAAAAGGCCCGAACGGACTCATGGTTACAGGTTGATGGTTTTTGTAATATGGAATAGACTCCAAGATGAGGTTCTTATTAAATAAGGGCTTTCTTACGGAAGCATGCTCATGATCGGTATAAATCGGAATGGAAGCGTGCGCAGCAATTAGTTTTTCCAATCGATTCATTGGGAAAAAGTCTGCGGGATATTGTACTTCAGCGATTGACTTTCCTTCGTTGTTTTGACCCATAATGGGAAAAAAGGGATGGCCTTTAGATAGCACATTTCTAACATAGGTTGGGTATCCAATTAACACTACACCAATAAGCACGACGGAACTAAAGTGCAGCGCCCTTTTTATAATCAGGTTTTTTTGCCTAATGATTACCCATATTCCAGCCATCATTAAAAATACCAGCCCATAGATTAACCCAGTAAACTTAATGTTTGCTAGCACAATAAAGGATAAGCCCATGAACCCCAAAACCTTAGCGTTGAAATAACTCAATTCCAATAGAAAGATTAACAAAATCCCTAATAAACTAAAAAGTAGTCCATCTACATAAAAGCTAAAGAGTTGACCAAGAGAAATGGTGCTTCCACCAATCAAGATCGTAATAAGTATAGCCTTGCCCCAGGAAAAAGAAAACCTGTTCGTTAGGAATGTGAGAAGCAACAACATAAACGAAATCAAGTAAATCAATTGAATAGCTTTCCCCGCTTCTATGTTTCCCGTGAATAGGTAAAGTACAGCCTCAATTACCCAGGGCGCCTTGGGGTAGTGATTGACATAGTTCGCATTTAACCCCGAAACGACCTTATTTGAAATAGCAGGATCCCAAATTGGATTCCAACCATCAACAAGAAACATGATGGCATCTTGATGATACCATTGCCCATCAAAAGAGCAATCATAAAATTGAATAGCAATTAATAGCGAGGCGGCAATGATTGAACAGCCAAGTAAAACCCAACCCCATTGTTTGATGGATAGAGGGGAGATCTCTCGGGAGGAAATCCATGCAGATAACCCGATAGAAACAAGAAATAACCATCCGCCAATAGGCACGCCAAGAAACCAAAGCAAGGTTGCTAATACAAAGACAATACTTGGTATAAGAAACAAAAAAAGTCCAGTTGCGTATAGTTGTTTTTGTATGCCGATCATTTATGGTTCGAAATTAAAAGGAATTTGAATCATAATAATGTTAAAAGAAGCAGGAATTTGATTAATTGGGAATAAATTTGTTTAAAATACGTTGCATGCCTATGAAATGGCTTTATTTCTTTTGCGGTTTTCTTTGTGTTTCCTTTGGGTTGTTTGCCCAGGTAGAAACAGGAAGTTGGCGTTTACACACGGCAACCATGAGGGCCTTAGATATTGCTCAAGACGATGAGTTCGTTTATACAGCATACGAAAACGGCCTAATGAAGTATCATCTTGCCACAAAAGAAAAGACCTTGCTTAATAAAATGAATGGTCTTTCGGATATATTACTTTCTTGTATTTACTATGATACCCTTGATCAAGCACTTTATATCGGCTATAAAAACGGAAACATCGACAAAATTTCAGGAAACACGGTAATCAACATACCAGCGATTAAATTAGCATCGATTTCAGGAAGTAAAAAAATCAATCGATTTTATCGATTTGGCACAACGGTATATGTAGCCACTGATTTTGGTGTGGTGCTGGTAAATCCACTAAAAAATGAAATTAAAGACACCTACTATCCTACGAATTCAGTGCAACCAATTGTGGATATAGAAATTAAAGACCAACAAATTTTAGCCTTAAGCCCATCTAAATTGTTCATTGGAAACATCGGAGATGTGTTGCTTCCTTCGCCACAAGGTTGGACGCAAGACATCCGCGTGCCGATGGTTTTTAACAGTACATACGCTGCAATAGAAAAAGTCAATGAAGAGGTTTTTGTTTTACAAAAATCCAATGCCTTTGGTAACGATACAATACTTAAACTTACGCCAACTGAATTTGTCTATTTTGATTATTACTCTGTAGGTCTAGAAATCGCAAACTTAACCCACCACGAAAACAATCTAGATGTCTTAGCGGATGGCGCCTTGCTTACATACAATTCAAGCGGACAATTAATTGAGTCTGCCCTTTCGTTTTATTTGGGCATCTATTTTCGTCCAAATCAAATGGTAGTAATTGAAAACGGAGAAAAGTGGATGGCCGATGAGTTTAGTGGTCCAATTCGAGTGATTGGAGCGTATTCCTATGAGAAAGTAACGTATCCCGGACCCCCAAGGAATGATTTTTATGCCATGGATTGGAATAAGGGAAAGTTAGCAATTGCCAGCGGTCGACTCGAATTTAAAAGTCCAGGATTTTTACGTCATGGATATTATTTATTTCAAGATGAAAATTGGTCGTACAACGACAACACCACGTTGTCACAATGGCAAGGCATAGACATTCATGATTTTATTGACATATCAGTAAATCCGAAAAACCCAGAGGAAGTTGCGGTTTCAACCTATTCAGCCTTTCCGGTTTCAATTATTAATACGGCAGACAATTCCTGTTCGGTGTATGATCAAACAAACAGTCCGATTCAATTGAGTTTAGCAGGAAACGGATGGAGCTTAGCATCGGATGTGTGTTATGACACAAAAGGTAATCTTTGGGTGTTGAATGGTTGGTCGGATCGCCCACTGGTTGTTAAACGCGCAGACAATACGTGGTCGGCCTTTGATTGCGGTGTTGAAGCCAGAAACAAGTATACCACACGAATGGTTAGTGATAAAGATCAAAACCTTTGGTTTGCAACAGAAACCAATGGCTTGTTTGGGTATAATTATTCAGAAACTCTTGATAATATTGGGGATGATTTTCATATTAATTTAACCACGGGAGATTATAGTGGAGCGCTTCCATCTGAGAATGTGACCGCCCTAGCGGTGGATTTAGATGGAGAGTTGTGGATTGGGACCGATGCGGGATTTGCTGTACTATATAACACCACAGGGTCATTTACAGCGAACCCCGGAGACTATAATGCCCAGCGAATTAAGGTGCGGTTTGAAGGAAATGTGGAATATGTCCTTGGATCAACTCACATCACCGACATAGAGGTTGATGGAGGTAATCGAAAATGGATGGCAACAGCCGGTGCCGGATTAGTGCTATTGTCTTCGGATGGCTCGGAAATTATTAGCCAATTTACCAAAGAAAATTCGGCCCTAATCTCAAATAATATCTATGACATCAAGATGAATCAAGAGACTGGGGAATTATTCATTATTACAGACTTAGGCCTGGTTTCTTATCGTTCAGATGCCTCGCAAGACGATGCAGATTATTCTTCTACCAAGGTATTTCCAAATCCTGTCAGGCCAGGGTATGAGGGCTTAATTACTATTCAAGGGATACGCTATGATTCGGATGTTAAGGTAACCGATGTTTCCGGTAATTTAATTTTCAAAACCACCTCAAATGGTGGAACCGCGACCTGGGATGGAAAACGGGTTGATGGCACCAAGGTAGAGAGCGGCGTTTATTTAATTTGGACTGCTACTAACGAAGGCTCGTCGAATAAAGTGGGAAAAGTAGTTGTTGTTCGTTAGCACATCAATCTAAGAAAATACTAAGTATCTTTGTAAAAAAAATACAATGTATCCAATAGAAATAGTCCAACCTATGAAGAATGACCTAACACGTGTTGGGTTTAATGAACTAACCACCGCTGCAGCCGTTGATCATGCGATTGAGAACTCAAAAGGCACCATGGTAATGGTGGTTAATTCGGTTTGTGGATGTGCAGCCGGAAATATGCGCCCAGGGGTTAAAAAATCTCTTGAGCACACCGTGGTTCCTAATGAATTATTCACCGTGTTTGCCGGCTTTGATACAGAAGCAACGAACCAAGCGCGAAAATACTTTTTACCTTATCCTCCGTCTTCGCCATCAATCGCTGTGTTTCATAACGGGGCATTAGTGCATTTTTTAGAACGTCATCACATTGAGGGTGCTACGGCCGACATGATTTCAGACAATCTTAAGGCGGCTTATGATGAGTTTTGCAAGTGAAGCAGGTTTATCATTTAAGTACCTGTTCTACCTGTAAGCGTATCCTTAATTCGCTTACTTTACCGAAAGATATTTTATTAATCGACATCAAGCAACAAGCGATTACTGGGGAGGTATTAGAGGAGTTAAAAACCCAGTTTGGCTCATACGAAGCGGTGTTTTCTAAAAAAGCAAAGCGTTATAATGAGGTAAAAGCAACGATTTCTTGTGATGAAGATTTTAGGGCATTAATTTTATCTGATTATACGTTTTTAAAGCGGCCAGTGTTTATTTATAACGATTTTTATTCTGTAGGAAATGACCGAAGCGCAGTGGAACGGTTACAAGAAAAATTTAACGCTTGTTAATTCGAAGCAAGGCACGCTCATTTTTATAAACAAGGTAAACAAAGCCTAAAACCATTAAATTACCCAAAAAGATAAGTAGCCCATTAAATCCTTTAAGTGGCACGTTCATTCCCATTCGAATCAAGCTAAAGAGGCAGTAAATCCCAATGGCGCTACCAACATACAAATAGAATTTTCGCACATCATACGGAATGGGATAATATTTTTTACCCAAATAAAATGAAATGATCATTTGGGCGAGGTAGGCCAACAGTGTAGCCCAGGCACTAGCCATATATCCGTACATTGGGATGAAAAGCACATTAACTACAATCGTGATACCCGCACCGATTAAGGCAATATAAGCACCAAACTTAGTTTGATTAGAAAGCTTATACCAGACACTTTGATTATAATAAATACCAAGGCAAACATTTGCAAGCAGTAAAATTGGCACCACGTTCAAACCAACATAATAGGCCTCTTTACGAATAAAGAATTTAAACACACCGAGATTTATTGAAACAAACAAGAAGGCAAGACACACGATGGCTATAAATACATTCATGGTCCGTACAAAAACCGCGTTTCTGTCTTGATTTTTCAATTGAGAAAAGAAAAAGGGTTCAGCGGCATAACGATATGCCTGTAGAAAAATGGTAACAAGCATGGCTAATTTATAGCAGGCACTATATATTCCGACTTGTGCCGTGGCTTGTTCAAGTGAATTGGGAATGTCGGGGTTGTAAAGGATTTGTTTTAGTAATACGCGATCTAGGGTTTCATTGATGATTCCCGCAAAACCAGCAATAACGAGGGGCCAAGAATAGGACAGCATTTGTTTAATAAGACCCCAATCAAAAATGAATTTAACCTGTGAAATAATATTATACACTAAAAGAAGCTTCAAGCCGGAGGCGAGTAAGTTTGCAATTAAAATGAACATAATGCCCTC
The DNA here is from genome assembly GCA_947463385.1 of Flavobacteriales bacterium. Classification (GTDB taxonomy): domain Bacteria; phylum Bacteroidota; class Bacteroidia; order Flavobacteriales_D; family Crocinitomicaceae; genus UBA952. The sequence goes on along the minus strand of CANHSL010000043.1, from coordinate 12,882 downwards.
TTCAGGCCTGCTCGGGTCGAAATAACCCAGCAAAAAGATGAGGTTAAGAACAATGTTAAGAAGTATGGAGGACATTTGAATTGCCATAAACCGCTTCGCATTATTTTCTGCACGTAATTTTGCCAAGGGAAGGGATGCAATAGCGTCAATGCAAACAATACTACCAACTAGAATAATATACTCTGTATGATCTCGGTACAGCATCCATTTTGCAATCCATGGATTAGTTAAATACAAAAGCAAAAAGAATCCCGCGTTAACCAAGACTACCGGCACAAAACTACTATTGAAGACACGTTCGGTATCTTCTTGTTGCTGAATAAATCGAAAATATGCCGTTTCCATTCCTAAAGGAAGTAGCACAACTAAAAAAGCCACATAGGCATATAAATCAGAAAGGACTCCATAATCGGCCGGTTTAGCAAAAATGGCGGTATAAAGGGGGACAAGTAAATAATTTAGTAATCTACCAACAATACTCGGCAAGCCATACATGGCGGTTTGACCAAATAACTTCGCTAGGGGAGAACTCATTAATCCCTAAAGTTTGCTTTTTGTTTAGTTAAAAACGCGGTTGTTCCAATTTGGAAATCTTTGGTGCCGAAACAACTCGCGAAAAGTTCAATCTCTGTATTTAATCCGCCTTGTGTTTGGAACCCAGCGTTTACGGCTTTAATCGCTGTAGCAATTGCGTTGGGAGAATTTTTTAGGATTTTATGCGCTAACGCGTTAGCTTCATCTTTTAACACGGCTTGTTCAACCACATTATTTACGAGCCCCCATTGGGCTGCTTGGTCTGCAGAAATCATTTCTCCAGTAAAAATAAGCTGATTTGCTCTTCCCCTACCAATTAACTGCGGAAGACGTTGCGTTCCTCCATACCCAGGAATTACTCCTAAGGAAACTTCTGGTAAGCCCATGCGTGCATTCGATGATGCAATCCGAATATGACAAGCCATTGCTAATTCCAACCCACCACCTAGGGCAAAGCCATTAATTACTGCAATACTTGGTTTATTTAGATTTTCGAGTAAATTAAAAAGTTTTTCTTGTCCTGAAGCGGCTAATTCTCCTCCTTGCGATACCGTATAATCTGCAAATTCTTTAATATCTGCTCCAGCAACAAATGCTTTATCGCCAGAACCTGTTAAACAAATTACGCCAATCTCGTCGTCTGTTGAGAGCGCAAGGATGGCGTGATTTAATTCTGAAATCGTTTGTTTGTTTAGTGCATTTAAAAAAGAAGGCCGATTTATGGTAATCCAACCAATTTTATCAACCTTTTCACAAAGAATATTTTCGTACATGCCATTTAATTTATGCGTGTAAAAATAAGGGAAATTGGCAAACCACCGTCCTTTTATTCGGTGAATTATCCGACAACAAACGACTGACATTCGAAAGTAAACGAATAAAAACCGAGCACCCGACGTTAATGCTCCAACCTTTGCAAAGGAAATGGGTGAAAACTCACGATTTAATTAATAATATAAAACACACACATGAACAATTTAAGAAATAAAGTAAATTTAATAGGACGTCTAGGTGCTCAACCTGAAACAATGAAATTCGATACAGGGCGCAAACTTGTGCGATTTTCGTTAGCTACCAACGATCGATATAAGAATAAAAACGGGGAGTGGCAAGAAGATGTTCAATGGCACAATGTTACTGTTTGGGGCAAAGTGGCCGAACGTGCTGAGAAAATGCTAGAGAAAGGCCAAGAAATCCTCTTAGAAGGTAAAATTTCATATCAATCGTATGAGAATACCCAAGGAGAGAAGCGCTATTCAACCGTAATTGAAGGCAATGATTTTATGTTGTTAAACAAGCCTTCTGGGGAAGTAAAAGCATAAGGAATGAACTTTGTTTCTTTAATAGGAACCTTAGCTGATCATCCAACCGAAGTTGAAACAATCAAGGGTCAGAAACATGCGAGATTTAGGTTAGTTACTAGCAATACGATACTAACGGCTGAGGGCACACCAAAAACAAAACGGGAAACACACGATGTTTTTGCTTGGGGTAAATGGCATCAGGTGGTTTGTGCTTATGGTCAGCCTAACTTGCATGTGGCCATTGAAGGACGACTTGTAAATCGTTATTCGCGATGGAAGGGGCGGATTATTAAGACCACAGAAATTGAAATCAACGATTTAATAATCATATAAACCAACGAGGGAAAGGAGGCGGCGCCGATGAATTCGCTAACCAATCCCCTTTATATATATCAACATGAATAATTACGTAACGTTAATTGGTAGTATTTCTCGAAATCCAACAGTTAAACGCTTTGACGATGGAAGTAAGATAGCTCGGTTTTTAGTCACTACGCCTAAGATGTACCGGAAAAACGATGGGAAGTATGCGGCCAGGTTAGATTGGCATCGCGTGTTTGCTTGGGGTAATATGGCGTCGTTTGTTCAGGATCACGCGGAAGTAGGAAAGAAGGTAGCCATTCATGGCCGCCTCGTGAATCGGACGTTTCTGGACCAACAAGGACGACAACGAAGTTCTACAGAAGTAGAATTACGTCAGATTATAGGCCTGTAAGTTATTTTATTTTAAAGCCCGGGAAACCGGGCTTTTCTGATTAAAACCGGTAATCATTCCATATAGCAGATCGAAGACCAACAATGGGTGAACAGTTGAAACTTTTGCTTGAATTATCGGAATAATAAGACCCGAGGAGTTCAATAAATAGTTGCGTGTTATACCAGCGCTTCAACATGCGAATGCCTTGTATTCTAATATTCACTTGGTTGGTTTTGTTCCCTTGTAACAATAAAACACCGTAATCTAATGGCCGCAAGGTATATGGCGCAAGGACATCTCCACCATAAGGTGCATTGAATCCTTTTTGCCCAATGGCAAGTTCAGCCATAACGGCCCAATGCTTGGTTATATAATCAATTCGAGAAAACACCTCCCAAAAATTTGCGCCTTTAGGATGAGCAAGCACATGGTTATTGTATGTGTAGCTCAATTGGTTCCCAATATGTGAGTAGGTATATGGACGAACAATATTAAGTTCAGTTCTTAGGTGAAGTTTATTATTCCCTTTTTGGGTTAAATATTTCCATCCAAGTTGTGCCCCAAGTTTATTTCCCCAGTATTGTTCACGATTGAGCAAGGCGCTCATCAAAAGATCATCGATAATCACTTGACCATACCAGGTGCTTTTATTAGCATATACTGAAAATTCCCCACCCATAAGTACATTATCACCAGAACCCACAGAATACTCTGTAGGCCGAATAATCATAAACGGATTTAAATATGCCGGTTCAAAAGAACGCTTACTTAAGGTATCACCACTATTAAAAATAACAGCTTCAAAAAGTGCCAATCGAAGGTGTTTTCCCAGTTTGAGGTTTAAATAATGATTAATTCCGTATTTTTTTTGAGTACCTATGGTGTTTAAGTACATTCCCATGGCTTGATAGGTTACCGGCCCAAGATTAAATCGCAGGGAAGTAAACGGGTAAGGCGAACCAACATCCGAAAGGAATAAAGACCGATACCCTTCGCCATAAAAATTTTGGTCATAACCAATTTGTGCGCTAACATACGGTGTAGGCGTAATGCCCAGTCGAACTATTGGACGCACGTTAAACGATAAGTTATTGATGCTGTTAAGCTGTAATCCATTTGAAACGAATCCAGCTGGAAGTAGGGTATTTACCCCTACAGCCCCGCCAATTCGAGTGAACCATTTGATGCGTTGCAGATCCCAAAGCATTCCCGCACTTCCTTTCCCACTAATGGATGGGTTGTATCTTAACCCAAGGTCTATTATCGGTATAATTCGTTGCGAATGAATTTTTTGATATGTATTTAGCCGAGGTAAAATCGGAGTATTTTGGTTTAATTGTATAGAATCAAAGGGGTTTAGTTGTCCTAATAATTCTAATCGTTGTGCAATGCTGACGTGACACAAGAGAACTAAGCCAAGAAAAAGTAGGCCTTTAATACACATGGTTTGGTTTAAATATCGCAGTCCTTAATCCGAACGAAATGGCATTACAATCCTTAAAACCAAGTGCAACCCGGCGAGCTATTCCAAAAAACAATTCAAGTTGAATGATATTAGAGGCCATAAAACCAACATCAATCCGGTGTTGTACTATTTGTTCAGGTCTTATATAGGTTTGTATTAAAAGCGGTTGATTGCTATTCTTCATGGTACTTGATTGAAATAAGTAATCCATAAAAAACCGTCGATATTCAATCCGTGCAGCCAGAAGAAACTCTTGGGCGCCATTACCTAGTAATGTTCCAAGCGGAAGATTTTGGTGGGTGAAGTTCTGTGCATAATGTGTTCCATAAAATCCAGTTCCAGTTTGTAGCCATGCCAGGGATGAGCTAAGGGTTAGCTTGGGCGTGAGTTTAGCATAATATTTAATGCCTAGTTGTGTTGCCCATGCATTTTTAATCAATCCGCGCGAAAATAATTCTGCGTACAGCAAGGTGCTTGAATGCAGACTCCATGAGTAATTCAATCCTATTTGTGGCATGGAAACTCCCTGTTTTACCGTTTGTTCTAGTCCCGGAAGTGGCATCCAATACAGGGGATTAACCGATTTTTCTTTTAATGAATCCCCAGCTTGCCATATCGTTTGATGTATCAATCCCAACCGGTGTTTTTTCAAGGTAAAAAAGATGGCGTGTAAAGCGAAATTCTTTTTATAGTAAGGACTTTCTACGTTTGCGTAAACCGGCTTTCTGATTAAATCGTATAAACGTGCTCGGGTCATCACATAAGTGAAGTGTTTTCCTAGACGAAGGGTTCCACCGGCCATAAGTGCTTGGTTGTGTTGTGACCAAAATACAGAGCGAATTCCTGGACAAAAATCCATGGATTGATTTCCACCAAATAGCGTAAGGATGTTAGATACGCCCCATTCAAAACCGCCTTGACTGAACGCAAAGTCAAACCCGTCTCCTTGAAAAGGCTTGGTTCGCCCCATAGCCGGAATCATGCCGTTTTGTTGATTGTATCCTGTGGCTGTTGGATAATACTCCCCATGTTGAGTTATAAATTCTCGTTGAAAGGTATTGAAAACAGCTTGGTTTTCTATGAGAAAGCCATGGCATTTAAACTTACGGTATCCTCCAAGAACCAAGAGCCCCCGGGAGTTCTGATATCTTATGGCTGATTCATCGTTTTCAAGGCCTACACTAAATGTACACAAGGGGGTAGCTGCAACGAAGGCATTATTAGAGTCGGTATATTGCCCGAGGTAGCTTTCATCCAAGCGTTTTAAAAACCCTTTTTTAGCACCAACGTGCGCTTGGCGATATCCAAAATCAATGATATCCGAAGTTAGCGCTTGGTGAATATTTTGGTTAAATTGGAATACTTGCGCAATAATTGAGAGGGGAAATATGCAAAGTAACAAGAAAACACCCCTTAAATCCATACAGATAAATTTACGTCGGAAACGGCGATAAAATGTGGATTTAATAAATTTTCTTTATTGTATGACAGGGGTAACTTGGTGTTTACATCAAAAACCCCGCCGCCGATTCCTTCTAGTATTGCTTGGCCTGCCGCAATATCCCACTCCATCGTCGGAGCAAATCGGGGATAAATCTGGGCAAGATTCCTAGAAAGATTAAAGAATTTCAAGGAGGAGCCTTTTCTGGTTAACTCCGTTTTCAATCCTGCATCACTTAGTTTTTTAAGAAAATCTAAAAGCAATGGTGTGTGGTGACTATTGGATGCTATGATCGAGAGTAAATCAGGTTTCGTATTGCGTTGAATGGGGGCTGGTTTGGCACCATTAAGAAAGTCTTGAAACGTAGCATATTGTACTCCAAGTTTAGGCCCACCCACAACAAAATCTTCATTTACCGGGCTTGCTATCACTCCGAGTGTAGGCCTCCCGTTTTCGATAAGTGCAATGTTTACTGCAAACTCACCATTACGCTTTATAAATTCCTTGGTGCCATCTAGTGGATCAACACACCAGCATTTCTTCCATTCTCGGCGTTGTTCAAAGGGAATTTTATCCGTTTCTTCATCAATAACGGGATGTTCTGAAACAGACAAGACTTGATTAATGATATTTGAAGCCTTTACATCTGCTTCTGTTACAGGAGAACCATCTGCTTTTTGAATGGCCTCGTATCCACGCGAATAAATTTCTTTAATGGCAAGTGACGCTTCTATAGCGGCTTGAATGGCCAAGTGATATTCACGTGCCAAGTCCATTAAATAACCATTTCAGGAACATGTGCCGGAACCACCAGTTTACCCGCAGTTTTAGCAATAATTTCTTCTACGGAAACTCCAGGTGCTCGTTCCAATAAATGGAAAGCCCCGTCTTTAATTTCCAATACGGCAAGTTCGGTCACTACTTTCTTTACGCATCCAACCCCTGTTAATGGAAGGGTGCAAGCAGGCAGCATTTTAGACTCCCCAGCTTTATTGCTATGCATCATCGCCACAATAATGTTCTCTGCGGATGCCACTAAATCCATCGCTCCGCCCATCCCTTTAACCATTTTTCCGGGTATTTTCCAATTGGCAATATCTCCGTTTTGAGAAACTTCCATAGCCCCTAGAACGGTGAGCTGAACATGTTGTCCACGAATCATCGCGAAGGATGTAGCAGAATCAAAGAATGCAGCGCCAGGATTGACCGTAATGGTTTGTTTTCCCGCATTAATTAAATCCGCGTCTTCTTCACCTTCGAATGGAAAAGGCCCCATTCCCAACACACCGTTTTCTGATTGAAATTCTACATTCATTCCTTCAGGAACGTAGTTGGCAACCAGGGTTGGAATTCCAATTCCTAAGTTAACATACCACCCATCTTTTAATTCTTGGGCAATTCGCTTTGCAATGCCGATTTTATCCAGTGCCATATTAGTCTCTTTTTCTTACGGTTCGTTGTTCGATGCGTTTTTCAAATACTTCACCCTTAAAAATGCGTTGCACAAAAATACCCGGGGTATGAATAAAATTTGGATCTAAACTGCCAGCAGGAACTAATTCTTCCACTTCAGCAATGGTGATTTTACCTGCCATAGCCATCATGGGATTGAAGTTCATAGCAGTGGCTTTATAAACTAAATTACCTTCAGTATCTCCTTTCCATGCTTTTACAATGGCAAAGTCAGCGGTTAACGCAGATTCAAGAATATGAGGTTTTCCGTTAAACACACGAACTTCCTTTCCTTCCGCCACTTCTGTTCCATATCCTGCAGGAGTGAAAAATGCCGGAATTCCGGCGCCACCGGCCCGACATCGTTCTGCAAGCGAACCTTGCGGAATTAAATCTACTTCAAGTTCTCCAGAAAGCATTTGACGTTCAAACTCATCATTTTCACCCACATAAGATGAAATCATTTTTTTTACTTGCTTGCGCTGTAAAAGCAACCCAAGACCGTAATCATCTACTCCCGCATTATTTGAAATACAGGTTAAGTTTTTTGTGCCTATTTTTACGAGTTCCTTAATTGAATTTTCTGGAATCCCACACAACCCGAACCCTCCGAGCATAATGGTCATACCATCTTCAATGCCTTTAAGGGCTTCACTTACATTATCAACAACTTTATTCATAGTTAAATTCCTTCTTCAAATGGAACATCCGTTTCATCAGCACCTTCAGGGTCTGCCGCCTCCATGCAGTCATAGGTTTTGGGGTCATAATCTGGAGGTTCAGGAAAATCTTCAGATGACAAGGCAAGAATGTGATCTTTGTATGCCTGTTGCATGTAATATCCATAAATAGGCAGGGCCATACGGGCACCTTGACCCCAATTCATTGACTTAAATCGAACGGATCGATCTTCAGCGCCCACCCAAACTCCTGTTACTAAATCTGGCGTAATTCCAATAAACCAACCGTCTGAATTATTTTGAGTTGTTCCCGTTTTTCCGGCCGTAACCGGGATGGTACCGTATTTACCACTTCTTAGACTTCCTCCTGTTCCTTGGGTGATTACTAATTTCATCATTTTTAGAATTTCATATGAAACCGTTGAATTTAATGCTTGATCTGTGTGCGGCATCGCAGAATAAATAACCTTTCCATTTCTATCTTCGATGCGTTCTATGGTTGTGGGACGAACATAGACGCCATTATTTGGGAAAATGCATTGTGCAGCCACTAATCGAAAAAGCGACATATCCATACTTCCAAGACACATGGAAGGAACGACATCGTTTGGATTTAAATTAATTTCTGTTTTTTTCAGAAGCTTTTCAATTTGGTATGGGCCGCCTGTTTTATTCATCGGATTAAAGGCCCCCATTTTTGCCATAACGGCTACTGTAGTGGGATTGGAAGATAACGCGAGCCCCATTTTCACATTTCTAGCAACCTCTCCTTTTGGACAGTATTGTCCAACCACCTTGTTGTTGGGATCAACTAAATCAACGCAATATTCACCTGACGAAAATGAAGTACAGGGATTAACCACTTTCATGGATAGGGCGGCAGCGTAAACGAAAGGTTTTATCGTTGAGCCCACCTGACGCGTCCCTTGCCGAACATGGTCGTACGAAAAATGTTTGAAATTAACACCCCCAACCCAGGCGCGCACAAATCCGGTTTGTGGCTCTACACTGACCAGTCCAGCGTGCAAGAACGCTTTGTAGTAGCGAATAGAGTCGTTTGGAGTCATTACCGTATCAATCTCTCCTCTCCAAGAAAACACACGCATTTGAGCGGGTGCATTAAAGGCATTAGAAATTTCGTTTTCTGAATATCCTGCGGCAATCATGATTTTATATCGTCCGGAATTCTTTCTTGCCGAATTCATAATTTCATTCACAACATCAGAAGAAATTTCATTAGAAAACGGATAGTTTTTTAAGCCGCGATTGTTAGAGTTGAATGCAGGCTGTAAGGATTCTTTAATGTGTTTTTCAACAGCTAATTCGGCATATTTTTGCAGCCTCGTGTTTAGGGTAGTATAAATCTTTAGTCCGTCTCTATAAATATCGTAAGGTTGTCCGTCTTCACGGACATATTTAAGCGTACCGTCTTCGTTTTTCTTTAACAAGATATCGGTAACTTCTTGTCGAAGGGCTTCTCTGAAGTATGGAGCCATGCCTTCTTTATGATCAACAGATTGATAATTAACAAGGACGGGTTTTTTAATAAGCTCATCGTATTCCTCTCGAGTTAGTTTATGTGAAACGGCTTCATTGTTTTTATTGCTATTTCTTAGCCATTGATAAAGTACTTGGTTTCGTCTAGTAAGCGCACGAAGTGAATCCTTAGCACGGGCTTCGAGTATTTTTTCAAGTGAAACGCTTCCAATTGCAACGCCATCTTCTTGGGCAATTACCCGGCGATAGTTTTTGATTTTGTATGTGTAAGGATTGTACAATGCAGGGTTTTTACACATTCCTATTAACATCGCTGCCTCTTCTTTTTTAAGTTCTCTTGGGCGTTTATTGAAATATACTTTAGCCGCATTTTCAATACCTACTGCGTTGTACAGAAAATCGAATTGGTTAAGGTACATGGTAATGATTTCCTCTTTGGTATACCTTGATTCAAGCCGTGTTGCAATGATGTTTTCTCGTGCCTTTTCGTTTAGCCGTCTGAATTTACCGATTATTCCGCCTCGATTCGAAAGCAAGGACTCCCCGTTGGCTCGTGCGATTTCTTCTCGTTGTCGTTGCTGTAATGTAAATAATAATTTGGCAAGCTGTTGGGAGATTGTGGACGCTCCGCCTGATCGTCCGAGTGACCCAAATGACCGCGCAATTGAACGAAAATCAACTCCGGAATGCTCCATAAAACGCTCGTCTTCGGTTGCAATTAGTGCATCAAAAACAAAGGGTGAAATGTTCTTATAGGCCGCGCTTGTTCTGTTTACTTGCCAATAGCGCCCGATGGTGTCGCCTGTTTGACCAAGAATAAGTGACGCTTGAAGTTCTGGCGGATTATCGAGCATAGAAATTGGTGGTAGGTCGTCTTCCGATTGTAAAACCAACAATCCAAAAACCAAGAGGAATGGTAATAATGCAAATCCCCAAAAGATTCGGGTAAATCTTTTCTTTTGTTCTTCTGTCAACATAGTTACTTCAAAATTAACATTTATCTGAGTACATCTCGTCGTTGGCTGTCTAGTTTTAGTAGTATGAACACCATGATTGTAAATGCCATCATGGAGGACCCTCCATAACTCATAAAGGGCAAGGGAATCCCGATAACAGGAGCAAAACCGATATTCATTCCGATATTAATGGCAAAATGATAAAACATGACCATTCCAACACAGTAGGCATAAACCCTAAAGAAAACAGACCGTTGCCGTTCGGCGATGGAAAAAATTCTAAACAAAATAAAAAGATAGAGCGAAATAAGCACCACATTCCCGAGAAACCCCCACTCTTCGGCAAAGGGACAAAAAATAAAATCCGTTTCACTCTCGGGCACATGGTTCGTCCGCATACTCGAAACAGAGGCTTTTCGATATCCTTTACCTAAAAACTTACCGCTACCTACGGCGGCCATGGCCCGGTTTCTATTATAATCTGCTCCGTTTGGGTCTTCTTTAAGCCCTAAAACTAATTCAATCCTGCTTTTTTGATGCGGAGCAGCAAGGTTGTTAAAAATAAAGCTAATGCTGCTTACCAAAAACAAGGAAAAAAGATAACTACTTAATAAGACAATCAAGTTTTTAGTCTTATTTCTTGGGTACCCAAAAAACAAAATAAACCCTAAGAAAACCAAGGCAATAAATGTAATTATGAAAATTAGAAAAAGGGCCCCAGAAAGTTTAATCCCAAACGGATTAAATGTGCTACCGGAAAGAAACAAACTTAAAAAAGCCAGTATAATTAAGAAAAAGAAAAATGGAACAAAGTGTGTTCCAAGCCAGGTGTTTTTAAATTTTAGTCTTGGGAAATATCGTAAAAGAGATAATACAATGGGATCGAAGGAAATGCCTTCACGATAAAGCACAAAAAAGAAGGAGGTAAACACGAGTAGGGTACCGGCATCGGGTTGTAAGGCGACAAGAATACAGGGCAATAAAATAATAGCAAGTGTCTCGGAAATGGAACGTGTGTTTTGAAGTTTTATATTAGTATCGTCTACCCATTTAGCCAACATGAGTGCGGTTGAAATTTTTGCAAACTCTGCAGGTTGTATTCCTAAACCGCCGATGCCTAGCCAAGCTCTAGCGCCATGCACCGGGGGCATAAACAACACCACCACCAACAATAAAAGGGTAACGATATAAATATACTCGGCAAACTTTCGATATACATCTGCCTCTATAAGCAGGATCAAAAAGCCAAGAAAAAGAGATACGCCAATCCAAAGAATTTGCTTTCCATATTTTTGGCTGGTATCAAAGAGTGAGGGGTGTTCTGGATTAAACGCGACGGAATAAACGGTCATAATACCAAATAACATTAGTAATAATATCCCCGCCAACAGCGGGAGATCAACTCTTGATATTACTCCTTTTGTTTCACGCATATCAATAGCTCGACATTAGATTGGCATTTTTAATCGAGTTTTCCTTTTCTTTATTCGTTACCTTTTTATTCAAATATTTATCCATCATGAGTCCTGCGATTGGTGCTGCCCAAGCTCCGCCCGCACCTGCATTCTCTACAAAGACCGCTAAGGCAATTTTAGGGTTATCTATCGGCGCAAAGGCAATGAAAACAGAGTGGTTTTTTTTGTTCTTACCATTTTGTACCGTTCCTGTTTTACCACACACGGTGAAGTTTTCAATTTTAGCTTCCTTTCCTGTTCCACCGGCTTCATAGACAACCCGCCTCATGCCTTCAACCACGGCATCAAAGTGTTTGCGGTCTATTGGTGTTATGTGTTTGGTTCGATACTTTTTTAATTTCCCCTTTTTTCCGATGGATTTTACAAAGTGTGGCGTATAATACCACCCTCGATTTGCCATAATCACGGCAATGTTTGCCATTTGAATTGGCGTAAGTTTGATTTCGCCTTGCCCGATTGAAATCGAACGAATGGTTGAAAATGCCCACTGATGATGTCCTAAATAGCGGTCATAATATGCGGCATTAGGTATTAATCCATCCCGCTGCGCAAGGGTGTCAATATCTACTCCTAGTTTATTTCCCAACCCAAATGCCATCATATATTTATGCCAATTGTTGAGTCCGATTTCTGCATCAGCAAACACATTTTTCTTTTTATTTGGCTGAATTACTCTGCGCACGGCGGCATAAAAATATGGGTTACAAGAAAACTGTACGGCCTTAGCCACAGACGAAGGGTAGGGGTGGTCGTGGCATCCAACCACGGACTTATTACAAGGGAATCCTGTATTGGGTGTGATTTCTTTTTCTTGAAGACAAATTAAGGCCTGAAGTAATTTAAAGATAGATCCAGGAGGATATTCAGCTTGTAAAGGTCGTGCAAACAAAGGCAGGTTTTCATCGGTTACAAGGCTTGGGTAGTTTTTTCTTATGCTTTTTCTTCCGGACAATAAATTTGGATCATAACAAGGAGCAGAAACCATGGTGAGAATTTCTCCGGTTTTAGGTTCTATAGCAACAATACAGCCTTTTTTGTTTTTCATAAGCTCCTCACCATACTGTTGGAGTTTTATGTCGATCCCAAGTTTTATTTTGGGAGAAGGGATGGCTACTGTATCATATTTCTTATCTGCGTATGGTTCTATTTCATTGTTTGTAGCGCTTGTTACAATATATCGAACACCCTTTGTTCCTCTAAGAATTTCTTCGTATGAACGCTCTAGCCCGGATCTTCCTATGTTCATACCCGGTCTATAAAACGGGTCTGATTCAATTTCTTTTCTACCCACTTCATTCATATAACCAAGGATGTTAGCACCATTCGGATAGGGGTAATATCGAGTTCCTGTTGGTTCTTCAAAAAAACCAGGAAAATCTGT
>CANHSL010000042.1 GCA_947463385.1 Flavobacteriales bacterium | reverse complement strand
CCGTCTAAATAAATCGCGCCAATTATGGCTTCAAATGCATTTCCTTCAAGCGATGAGATGTTTAGGTTTCGAGATTGGTTGTAATTCAATACGGCTCGAATCTGCATTTTTTCTCCAATGTAAGCAAGGGTTTTTCTATTAACCACCTTAGACTTTAACTTGGTTAAATACCCCTCATCGTTTCCTGGAAATTTCTTAAACAAATACTCCGCAACCACGGCATCAAGTATTGCGTCACCTAAAAACTCTAAGCGTTCATTGGATTCAATATCTTCTTTAATATCTCCTGAACGATGTGATATCGCCAGCTTAAAGTGCGTAAGCACTGACGGTCGATATCCGAAATGATTTATAATAAACTTTATCAGAAAGAGTTCTTCTGGAGATTTTTTCGTGGAAAGAAATCCGAGTTTAACCGCCAATTATGCCGTGAATTTTTTAACTACAACACTGGTGTTGTGTCCACCAAACCCAAAGGTATTGGATATCGCATAATTTATGGTGCGTTTTTGCGCCTTATTAAAGGTGAAATTCAATTTAGGATCTATCTCTGGGTCGTCCGTAAAATGATTAATCGTTGGTGGAACGATGTCATTTTTAACGGCTAATACACAGGCAATAGCCTCAATCGCACCAGCGGCTCCCAACAAGTGACCCGTCATTGATTTGGTAGAAGAAATATTTAAGTCGTATGCATGGGGGCCAAACACGGCTTGAATCGCTTTTACTTCAGCGATATCACCTAATGGAGTGGATGTTCCATGAACGTTAATATAGTCTATTTGGTCAGGACCAATCTCCGCATCTTCTAATGCAGCGATCATGGTGTTTCTTGCACCAATTCCTTCTGGATGTGGAGCAGTCATGTGATATGCATCACCAGACATTCCACCACCCACTACTTCCGCATAAATCGTTGCCCCGCGTTTGATTGCGTGATCATATTCTTCTAAGATAAGTGCGCCGGCTCCTTCACCCAACACAAACCCATCCCGATCTAAATCGAAGGGACGTGAAGCTGTTTCAGGATCGTCATTGCGCGTGGACAAGGCTTTTAATGCGTTGAATCCACCCATACCCATTTCGTTGACAGCCGCTTCAGAACCACCGGTTATAATCGCATCTGCTTTTCCAAGACGGATTAAATTGAATGCATCAATAATCGCGTTGTTTGAAGATGCACAGGCAGATACCGTTACGTAGTTTGGTCCACGAAAGCCGTATTTAATGGAAATCTGACCCGCGGCAATATCTGCAATCATTTTTGGAATGAAAAACGGATTGAATCGCGGTGTTCCATCGCCCTCAAAGAATGCTTTCGATTCGTCTTGAAACGTTTTGAGCCCACCAACACCTGAACCCCAAACCACCCCAATGCGATCTAGATTGGGGTTAGATTCAATTAATCCAGAATGATCAACGGCTTCCATGACAGAAACCATTGCATACTGGGTAAATTGGTCCATTTTTCGGGCCTCTTTTTTATCAATGAATTGCTCCACATCAAAACCTTTCACCTCACAGGCAAATTGCGTTTTGAACAAGGACGCATCAAATTGTTTAATTGGCGCTGCCCCACTTTTACCGGCCAACAAATTATTCCAATATTCTGAAACAGTATTACCGATGGGCGTAAGCGCACCAAGACCGGTTACAACGACTCGCTTTAATTGCATGCTGTAATCCTTAAAGGGTTGGAAGTTGAGTTATATTACTTCGCGTTGCTTTCAATGTAAGAAACCGCATCTCCAACAGTTTGGATAGTTTCCGCTTGATCGTCTGGAATAGAAATACCAAATTGTTTTTCAAATTCCATAATTAATTCTACAGTATCCAAAGAGTCGGCACCTAAGTCGTTGGTGAAGCTTGCTCCATCCGTTACTTCAGTTTCTTCAACATTTAATTTGTCTACAATGATTGCAATCACTTTACTTCTGATATCAGACATCTTATTTTATTTTAAAGGTTTTAAGCCTGCAAAGAAAAAAACAAACTCGTAAATATCAAAATTATTCCCAATTATTTATCAACGAAATTCATGGGGATAACTATTATTACACAAGCCTTTCCTTATTTTTGTGCCGTGAAAGAACCCATTAAGCTCGTTATTTTAATCTCTGGAAAAGGCTCCAATGCTCGAAATTTAGTTAATTATTTCAAAAAGAATCAGCACGTGAGGGTGTGCGGAATGATTAGCTCCAAGCAAAACCAGGAACTGGCCTCCTACTGCACTGAAAATCAATTGTTTTACACGGAATGTTCCCCGTGGGATGAAGCGCGAATCCTACCTATATTGAATAAAATCGGGTGTGAGGTGGTTGTTTTAGCTGGATTCCTTAAGAAAATAAGCCCCGCATTTATCGACGCATTTACTCATCGAATTATTAACATCCACCCCTCCTTGTTGCCTAAATACGGCGGTGCAGGGATGTATGGTCGACGCGTGCACGAGGCTGTGTTTGCGAATAAAGAATCCAACACAGGAATTACCGTTCACTTAGTAAACGAACACTATGATGAAGGTGAAATTATAGTACAGCATGACTGTGCTGTGCATCCCGAGGATACCCCAGCCACGATTGAGGCGAAGGTTCAGCAGTTAGAACATCAGTTTTTCCCAAAAGCAGTTGAACAGTATTGCTTATCCCTGAAGCGCTAACTTGAGGTGTTGACCGAACCAATAGCAATCTTCAAAACTATTGTATAGCGGCGCTGGTGCCACTCGGATCACATTCGGCTCCCTCCAATCTGCCGTAACGCCAAGGGCAGTAAGTGAATCAAATAAGGCTCTACCCTTTCCCGTAGCTTTAATTGAAAGCTGTGCACCTCGTTTTTTAGGGTCTGAAGGTGTTATGATTTCGAAACGTTCTGAACCGGGCGTATTCGAGGATATTTCATTAACCACATAAGATAAATAACTGGTAAGTATATCTCTTTTTTGTCCGATGCGCTCCATGCCGGCTGCTTCAAATAGCTCTAACGACGCCAAATGTACCGCCATGCCCAAAACGGGTGCATTGCTAAGTTGCCAACCTTCTGCTCCAGGAATTGGATTAAATCCAGGCTCCATTGAAAATCGCGTCTCTTTCGTGTGTCCCCACCAACCCGCAAGCCGCGGAAGGTCTTTTCGGTGCGCATGGCGTTCGTGAACAAAAAACCCAGAAACTCCACCCGGAGAAGAATTCAAGTACTTATATCCACACCACGCGGCAAAATCAGGACCCCATTCATGAAGATTAAGGTTAATGTTGCCCGCCGCATGCGCTAAATCAAATCCCACCATGGCACCCACGGCATGTGCTTTTTGTGTAATGGTTTGCAAATCAAAGTATTGCCCTGTATAATAATTAACCCCACCCCATAGCACCAGCGCTAAGGTTTCCCCGAGCTCTTCGATTTTTAGATAAATATCTTCTTCATGGATGAGCTCTTCGCCTGAACGTGGCGTCACCCAAACCAAGTCGCTTGCCGGTAAGCCATGAACTTGCAATTGAGACTCAAGCGCATACTGATCACTTGGAAAAGCCTTTGCTTCACAAAGAATTTTTGTTCGTTTGCCCTGAGGGGTATAAAACGACGCCATGAGTAAATGTAAATTGGTGGTCAAGCTGTGCGTGGTGCACACCTCAATCGGTTTTGCGCCAACAATGGCCGCCACCTTTTCTGTTAATAATTCATGATAGGAATACCATGGACGACGCCCCTCAAAATGTCCTTCTACCCCGAGTAAACCCCAATCCTCAAGTTCTTCCAAAAGGTACTGTTTTGCCTTCTTTGGTTGCAATCCCAGGGAGTTTCCCGTAAAATACACCGGGTGTTCTTTTCCAAAGCGTGGAAATATGAATTCGTCTCTAAACGACCTCAAAGGGTCCTTGCTGTCCATTTCTTTTGCAAATTCTAAGGTGTTTTCAAAGTGCATCCGATTCGATTTTCGTAATTTTGTACGCAAAGATAAGGAACAATGACGCAACTCAACCGCACACAATCCAACCGGCTTTTTGAAGAGTCATCCACCTTGTTTCCTGGCGGGGTAAACTCACCCGTACGCGCCTTTAAAAGTGTGGGGGGAACGCCTTTGTTTTTCGCCAAAGGAAATGGGTCTACGGTTTGGGATGAAGACGGAAATCAATTTATTGATTTTTGTAACAGTTGGGGGCCCTTAATTCACGGACATGCCAATGGATATGTTGAAGAAAAAATAATTCAAACCTTAAAAAACGGGGCCAGTTTTGGTGCGCCCACACGCCTCGAAAGTGAACTGGCTAAATTAATCAAGTCAAACATTCCGTTCATCGATAAACTGCGTTTTGTGAGTTCGGGCACCGAAGCGGTGATGTCGGCATTGCGCTTAGCTCGAGGATATACGGGTAAATCGAAGATTTTAAAATTTGAAGGCTGTTACCACGGCCACGTAGACTCGATGTTGGTGAAGGCGGGAAGCGGGTTGATCACCCTTGGAAGCTCCTCGAGTGCTGGGGTTCCCGAAACGGTCGCCAATGAAACCTTAGTGCTTCCACTCAACGATGAAAACAGGCTAATTCAAACCTTTGAACAGTATGGGCACGACATCGCAGCGGTAATCATTGAGCCTGTTCCTGCAAATAATGGGTTGCTCTTGCAAGACCTGAGTTTTTTACAAATGCTTCGCGGGCTCTGTTGGAAACATAAGGTTTTATTGATATTTGACGAGGTGATTTCAGGGTTTCGGGTGGCATTTGGTGGAGCAACGGAGCTTTATGGTATTCAACCGGACATTGTTACGTATGGTAAAATTATTGGTGGCGGCTTACCTGTTGGTGCCTATGGCGCCTCCAATGAAATAATGGCTTCGGTTTCCCCGGAAGGACCGGTATATCAAGCGGGAACCTTATCCGGAAATCCGGTGGCTATGGCAGCGGGGATTGCACAGCTTGAACTGTGTTTGGCTCCAGATTTTTACCGAAGCATGGAGGCAAAAACACGGGGATTTGTTGAACGTGTAAATGCCTATGCAACCGTTAAAAACTATGATTTCGAATTGGTTTCCTTGGCCTCCATCTTTTGGCTTTCATTTAACGGTAAAAAATCCATTCATCGCGCCGACGAAATAAGCCCAGACATGACATCTTTTAATAAATTACATGACTATTTGCTTCATCACGGGGTGTATTTAGGTCCTAGTGGGTATGAAGTAGGTTTTATTTCTTCTGCACACACCGAAGAGGAATTGGCTTTTGCCGCTGCACAATTTTGTGCGGGATTAGATGTGGTTTATGCAAAATAAACCTGACACCTTGGTGATTGGCGGAACGGGGCTCGTTGGTAGCCACGTGCTTTGGTTGCTCGCTCAGCAGGGACCTGTTGCAGCAAGCGGAAGAACGGAGAAAAATAGGTCGCGGGTTCGCTCCTTATTCATTCACTATGATTCCATGCGGGGAGCGGAATTATATAATAATATCTCTTGGATTGATTTAGACATACTGGATGTTGACGCCGTGCAAATCGCCATGGAGCCCATGAAAAAAGTATTTCATTGCGCAGCCTTGGTTTCATTTCACCGAATCGATTTCTACCGCTGCATTGCGTTAAATCGTGAGGGCACCGCCAACGTAGTTAATGCCTGCTTATCCGTTCCAGGACTCAGGCTTTGTTATGTGAGTTCTACCGCCGCCCTTGGAATAAACCCAAATGGAGAAATCACTGAAAACTGCCTTTGGAAATCCTCAGATAAAAACAGCGGGTATTCCGTGTCTAAGTTTGGGGCAGAAAAAGAAGTGTGGAGGGGAATTGAGGAAGGACTTAACGCCGTTATCATTAACCCGTGTACGGTTATTGGTCCGGGCAATTGGGCGGAGGGCTCGATGGAAATGTTTCGGGTTGCGGAACGTGGGTTGCTCTTTTATCCATCCGGATCAAACGCTACCGTGGATGCGCGGGATGTGGCAAAATCGATGGTCTTCTTAATGGATTCTGGTATAAGAAATGAACGGTTTTTATGCACCGGAACCAATAAGGATTTTCGTGGGTTATTTACTGCAATAGCGCACACGATGGGTAAAAAGGGGCCTCGTGTTTTTGCACCAAAATGGTTAGCTATACCTGTTTCTTACCTTTTAGAGACCTTATCGCTGCTTCGTAAGCGGCGCCAAGGAATGACCATTGAGTCTGCTCAAGCGGCTTATTCTACTCGGATTTACAACGCGGAAAAATTAAAGTCGCTCATGAACCAACCGTTTTTTACCTTAGAGGAATCCATTAATAACGCAATCCAAGGCAGAATGCTATGAATAAAGAACGAACGGGCATTTTAATATTAGTTATTCTCTATGCCGTTGGAACCATATCCATGCTTGTTCCCGCCTTGAGGACCTTGGTTTTACCGCTAAGTGGATATAATTTATTTTTCTCCTTTTTGATTTTACTTAACGCGTATCGATGGAATAAGGCCTTACTGATTGGATCAGCGGCCATTTTTATTCTGGGCTTTTTTTCCGAATGGATCGGCGTGCATACGGGTCTTTTATTTGGAAGGTATTGGTATGGGATGAACTTGGGGCCAAAACTTAGCGGTGTGCCCTTCATTATTGGTATTAATTGGGCCATGCTTACGATACTTGCCAGCGGAATTTCTGTTAAATGGACTAAAAACATAACGTTTCAGGCTTTGATAGCGGCGGGACTCATGACAGGAATTGATGTTTTAATGGAGCCGATAGCTATTCGAAATGATTATTGGCATTGGCATAAGGGGGTGATACCGCTTTACAATTACCTGTGTTGGTTTGTTATTTCCTTTATAGGTAACTTGGTGCTAATCAAAATCGCTAAACCTAACTTGAACAACACGTCTATTGTGTTGTTTATATTGATAAGTTTATTTTTCACAATTCAACTCTTAGTATAATGTATTGGTGGGGTCCCTTTGTAATGTTGGCTACGTTTTTCGGTATGGAATTCATGGCTTGGTTCACGCATAAATATGTAATGCATGGCCTGATGTGGTATTTTCACAGAGACCATCATCAAGTAGAGGCTGGATTTTTTGAAAAAAACGACGTGTTCTTTTTGATTTATGCCATTCCTTCTTGGTTAGGAATCATGTTGGGGATGATGTATGATTTTTACCCAACGGTTTGGATGGGTTACGGTATTGCAATGTACGGAATTGCCTATTTTTTAGTTCACGATGTTTACATACATCGACGGTACAAGTTCCTTAGAAACATTGATCACCCCTATTTTTATGCGATTCGTAAAGCACACAAGGTGCACCATAAAAATCAAGGAAAGGAAGAGGGTGCTTGTTTTGGGATGCTGATTGTTCCCCCATCGTTCTATAAAGAGGCCAAAAAATCGTACATGGCTCAACGAAACGCATGAGCTATTACGGCTACATTTTATTGTTTTCCTTCTTAGGGCCCTTGGCATTAAGCTTCGACAAAAAAGTAGCTTACATTAAAAAAGTGCCTCGATTAATCTTACCTATATTAATTGTTTCCGGATTGTTTTTGGTGTGGGATCAATGGTTTACTGAAAAGGGCGTTTGGGGATTCACCACGGCACACACGGCACATATCTTTTTAGGAAAACTGCCCCTCGAAGAAATCCTGTTCTTTGTGGTCGTACCGTACAACTGCATCTTTATTTATGAAGTGATGGGAGCCTACTTTCGGATCGAAAATAAACCGGCCTTAAATCGCCTATTTTTTGGGGGGTTCTTTATCTTGGGAATCATATTAATACTGCAACAACCAACGGGGTGGTACACGCTTTCTTCGGTGCTGTTTGCCTTTGCTTTAAGCACGGCCTTGCTCATATTTAATCCGATTTGGCTTACCCAATTTGTGGTTTCCTTCTTAGTTTGTTTGCTTCCTTTTTTAATTGTGAATGGCTTACTTACTGGGGCTGCGACTACACTTCCTGTGGTGTGGTATAATCCGGCAGAATTTTCAGGCTGGCGCATAATAACCATCCCCGTAGAAGATTTGTTCTATAACTTCGATTTGTTGGTGGGATTTGTTGCATTCTTTAATCTGCGTTCCAAGCGCTTAGCGCTTAGCAAGTAGGCCTGTAGTTGAATAGCCCTCCACTAACGGAATGGTTTGTGCGCTACCTCCCCACGCTTGCGCTTCTTTTTTACCGACAATATAGCGCTTGTCCGTTGGGTCTGAAACCTCCGCATCATAATCACCGCCTTTAACAATTAGATCCGGTTTTATCGCTAAAATCGTATTCAAAGGCGTGTCTTCGCTAAAAATGATTACGTGATCTACCACGCCAAGCGCAGCTAACACCATGGCTCGAGCAAGCTCAGGGTTAATCGGGCGATTTTCTCCTTTCTCAAGGGCACGAACCGATGCGTCATCATTCACGGCAACAAATAGCTTATCACCTAATGAAGCTGCTTGTGCTAAATAGGTAATATGACCCAAGTGCAACAAATCAAAACACCCGTTGGTGAATACAATTTTTTGATTTTTCAAGCGATGCAATTCAGCCATCTGTGCGGCTTGATGTAAGGTAATGACCTTCGCTTCAATAAATGCTAGGCGGCTCACGGTACTAACAAATTAGAAGGTTCATTAGGGAACACTAAGGTGGGTTTGAAAGATTTAGCCTCTTCAAACTCCATGGTAGCATAACTAATAATAATCACGACATCGCCAACCGCAACTTTTCGAGCGGCAGGGCCATTCAAACAAATGGTTCCTGAATCTTTTGCTCCAGTAATAACGTATGTTTCCAGGCGTTCTCCGTTGTTAATGTTAACCACTTGAACACGCTCCCCTTCAATAAGGTTTGCCGCCTGCATTAAGCGCTCGTCAATGGTTATACTGCCGATGTAGTTCAACTCTGCTTGGGTTACTGTCACCCGATGAATCTTAGATTTTAATACTTGAATTTGCATAATTATTTGCCTTTGGGCGGCACAAAAGTAAGGGAATTCAATCGGCTAACAAAAGCATATTGTCAATAAGTCGTACCGCTCCACAATACGCCGCAACACACACTACGGCAGATTGTGCATTATTCGCAATTGGTAACAGGGTGTTGGGGTCCACCAGGAGCAAATAATCCAACCGAAGCGTTGATGCCGCAATGAGGTGCTTAGCTTGATTCATTAGCTCCTCTGGAGTGAGCTTTTGCCAATGATCTCTAACAAAAGACAATGCTTTATAAAGCACCAATGCTTCCTGTCGTTCGATATTAGATAATCTAAGGTTACGACTGCTCATGGCTAAGCCATCCGGTTCTCTTAGGGTGGGACAAGAAACAATAGAAACCGACAGCTTTAGCGAAGAAACCATGGCTCTAATTATCGCTAATTGCTGAAAATCTTTCTGCCCAAAATAGGCAGTGCTTGGGTTGACATGGTCAAATAAGGCATAAACCACTTCAACCACGCCCCGAAAATGACCCGGACGTGAGGCGCCTTCCATCGATACGTCGAGGCCATTTAATGGTACTTCGGATGCCACAGAATGACCCGAAAAAAGTTCGTCATAGTTTGGGAGATAAACAAAATCAACCCCCTCTGTTTCTGCACAGGCAATGTCTGCTGTTAAGGTTCTTGGATACTTATCAAAATCGGCGGAGTCATTAAATTGACGGGGATTTACAAAGATACTCAATACCACGATTTCGTTTGCTGCTTTCGCCGCATGCATCAACGAACAATGTCCGGCGTGTAGCGCACCCATAGTCGGGACAAATCCGATCCTTGCGCCTTGTTTCCAATACGGGTTGAGCGCCTGCTCTAATTGTGCTTTGCTTGATAATATTACACTCATTCCATGATGTATCAAGAAACAAAGCTATTCGTTTTTAGGAACTTTCATTAGTTTTTCGTAATTTTGCTCCCTTATAAAAGTGTAGAGGCTCGATGGAAAAAAAACGTGTATTGTTCGTCTCTCAAGAGATTTCCCCTTTCTTAACTAAAACCGAAGTTTCTAATTTCACCCGAAGGATTGCGCAATCAACCCAAGAAGAAGGAAAGGAGATTCGTGTGTTTATGCCTCGATATGGGGTGATCAATGAGCGGCGCCACCAGTTGCACGAAGTGATTCGGCTTTCTGGATTAAACTTATCAATCGATGACCAAGATCATCCACTCATTATTAAAGTGGCTTCAGTAGCCGCCGCAAGAATGCAGGTCTATTTTATTGATAACGAAGATTTCTTCAAGCGCAAGCAAATTCTTCATGAAGAGGATGGAGCGTGTTGCGGCGATAACGACGAGCGTTCTATGTTTTTTGTTCGGGGTGTACTTGAAACAGTTAAAAAACTCGGATGGCAGCCAGACCTAATTCATTGTAACGGTTGGTTTTCTGGTATGATGGCACTTTACATTAAGTATTTCTACAAAAAAGACCCGCATTTCAAAGAAACGAAAGTGGTATATAACCTGTTTAACGAAGGGTTCGAGCAACCGCTGGATGCGCGTTTCCATGAGAAATTAAAGTTTGATGGATTTCCAAAAGCAGTACTTGAAAAAAGCAAGGAAACGGATTTTATTTCGTTCACTAAATTAATTTTGGAGCACTGTGATGGGGTTACCGTAGCAGAACCTAATCTAGACCCTGCATTACGCGCAATTTTCGATGAAGCAAGCATCTTGAAACAAGACTACATCAACGAAGAGCATGAAGCAAAAGCATTTTCAGCCTTTTTTGATCGCGTGCTAGACTCCAGTGTTGTAACCAACTAGCCCACATACATGAGGTATTCACTCCTTTTGCTTTTAGCACTTTCCCTTCTGGCCTGTAAGAAGAAAGATCAGTTGCTGGGTAAAGACTTGTTGGGATCGGAGGCCTTGCTGAACGGAATCACCACCGACACCTTTTATTTAGCTACTTCTGTGGTTATAGAAGACAGTATGATTACTGATAATTCGGCCAATGTAGTCTTGGGAAGTTATAACGACCCTAAGTTCGGTCAGTTTACGTCATCCTTTTACACACAACTTAGGTTAGCCGGTGTGAACCCGAATTTTGGTAGCCCCGCTTCAATTGTGGTAGATTCTTTTGTACTTGGATTAGAATATGCAGGATATTACGGTGCCTTAAGCGCACAACACTTTGAGGTATTCGAACTAACCGAAGCCCTTTCAATTGATTCAACCTACTATCAATTTTCTACAAAAACGCATAGCAACACCAATTTAATTCCTGCAGGCAAGGAAACGATCACGCCAGACCCGTTGAATTACACGATTATTGGTGACGACAGTGTTCAGGCTCAATTGCGGATTCCGCTCGATACCAACCTGGCTAAGCAGTTCATAACCGAAGCAACCAACGGCAGCGCCACCTTCACAAGCAATACCAACTTCCAGAGTTATTTTAAAGGCCTATTAGTTCAAACAAACAACGGACCTCAAGGCGCTGGACAAGGCGGGGTTTTCTACTTTAACCTCAACGATCCAGGAACCAAATTAACGATTTATTACCGCCAAGGCGGGGTGGAAAAGACCTATGACTTTTTAATGAATTCTACCTGTGCCGACTTTTCTCACGTGGACGTAAACCGAAGCGGTTCAGCCGTTGAACAGGTCATTAACAACCCTTCCCAAGGGCTGCAAGAATTCTATGCGCAAGCGTTTGGTGTGCGTGCCAAGGTAGTAATTCCTGGGCTTAACCAATTCACAGAAAACCAATTAATACACCGTGCTGAGATCCATTTGCCGATTCAGTATCAGTTGGGTAGCAAATATAAGCCGGGCTCTAACGTCACCTTTGCCACTAAGAAAACAGCGGCTTCACAAGGCTATATAAACACGGGGGTGTTGGGGGCTTATTCAGAAAGTAAAAAGGAGTTTTCTGCAGATTTAAAATCTTATGTTCAAGCCGTAATCAATGAAGACATTGAAAATACGGGGTTGATTGTTTCTCCGCGATTCTTCGTGAATTCATCGGAACGGATTATCTTTAATGGACCAAACACCATCAACAAGATGCGTCCAAAAATTATTATCACTTACACCGACTTTTAATTATGTGTGGTATCGTTGCATACATTGGCGCTAAAGACGCCTACCCCATTATCATAAAGGGCTTGAAACGCCTTGAATACCGCGGATACGACTCTGCGGGAATTGCGCTAAACGCCCACGGCACACTTAACATATATAAAAAGCAAGGAAAGGTTTCCAACCTGGAGGCCTTTGCAGCAGATAAAGATTGTTCGGGTACTGCCGGAATTGGCCACACCCGTTGGGCTACCCATGGCGAACCCAACGACGTAAATGCGCACCCGCATTATTCTACCGATGGAAAATTAGCCATCATTCATAATGGTATTATTGAGAATTATGATTCCATTAAAAAGGAACTGATTAACAAGGGATATAGTTTTCGCAGTGAAACCGATACGGAAGTGTTGGTTCATTTAGTAGATGACATCTCTAAGAAAGAAGGGGTTTGGTTTGGTGAAGCACTTCGGATTGCACTGAATCATGTGGTCGGTGCGTACGCCATTGTGGCGATTTCTAGTGACTTTCCAGACCGCCTGGTGGCTGCAAGAAAAAGTAGTCCGCTCGTGGTAGGTATTGGAGAAGATGGTGAATATTTTTGTGCGTCCGATGCCTCACCGATTGTAGAATACACTAAGAATGTGGTCTATATGGAAGACGAGGAGATTGCCGTAATTGATCGCAAAGAAGGATTGAAGCTGTATAACATTGGTGACCAACCAAAGACTCCGTACATTCAAAAACTGGAATTAGAACTTGAAGCCCTAGAAAAAGGTGGCTACGAGCATTTCATGTTAAAAGAAATACACGAGCAACCGCGTTCGATTCAAGACTGTTTTAGAGGACGCTTAAACGCTGAAAAAGGATGGATTTCCCTCGGTGGAATCCGTGACTATGAGCAAAAAATGATTCAGGCAAATCGCTTAATTATTGTGGCTTGTGGAACGTCTTGGCACGCCGGATTAGTGGGTGAATATTTACTCGAAGACTTAGCCCGAATTAATGTGGAAGTAGAATACGCGAGTGAATTCCGTTATCGAAATCCCATCATCAATGAAAACGACGTGGTGATTGCTATTTCCCAATCTGGCGAAACGGCAGATACCCTAGCGGCTCTTGAACTCGCTAAAAGTAAAGGCGCAACCATTCTTGGAATCTGTAACGTAGTAGGTTCCTCCATTTCACGCATAACAGATGCGGGTTCCTATACCCATGCGGGACCAGAAATTGGGGTGGCTTCTACGAAGGCATTTACGGCACAAGTAACGATCTTAACCCTAATGGCCTTGCAGTTGGCTAATAAAAAAGGAACGATCAGTCAATCCCGCTTCCATGAGCTGTTATCTGAACTGGAAGCCATTCCGGAAAAAGTTCGACAAATCTTAGCGAAGAACGACCACATTGAGTCCATCGCAAAGGCATATAAAGACGCGTCTAACGCCTTATACCTTGGGCGCGGGTCTTCATTCCCTGTAGCTTTAGAGGGCGCGCTTAAACTGAAGGAGATTTCCTACATCCACGCGGAGGGATATCCTGCCGCCGAGATGAAGCACGGTCCGATTGCCTTAATTGACGAAAACATGCCCGTGTTTGTTATTGCTACGCAAGGAAATTCCTATGAAAAGGTGGTATCTAACATTCAAGAAGTGAAGGCCAGAAAAGGAAAAATCATCGCCATTGTTACCGAAGGAGATGTTCACGTGCGCGCAATGGCGGATCACATCATTGAAATCCCAGCTGCAGATGAGGTTTTGGTTCCTTTATTAGCAACTATTCCGTTACAATTGCTTTCTTATTTTATTGCTGTAATGCGCGGTTGTAACGTAGACCAACCAAGAAATTTAGCGAAGTCGGTAACGGTAGAGTAGTCTGACTGTTAGTTGGGTTAACGATGTCCTAACAAGAATGAATCACTTTAAAAAACTCTTTGCTACATGCGATAAAAAGGCGGAGAAGCTAAAAAACCGTAAACCCATTTGATTAGGTATTCATTTCAGATTCCGTATTGCCATATTCTAGATCAGTTATCTGAATGGTAATGGTTTGTCCTGGCAAAGCTATTAATTCTATAAAATCAGCCGCATATAACTCTTCCACGTGTTTCGTCATAAATTCAATTGCAGCTTCTGAATTTCCATTCGATTTCATAAATTCAATCATTCCATCTAAATCTGCCTCATCCATAAAAGTGTGCGACATGATGCAATCATTTACAACAAGTATAATCCCCTCGTTAGATTCAGAAGCTACCCAGAATAATTTATCCCCTTGTGGTTTGCCCTCATATGATTCATAACAATTTTCAAATTCATTCAAAATTTCTTGATAATTTGAAACTGGGTTAAATAAACTAGAGCGAGTAGTTGTTACTGTAGCATCGTCCATTCCTGAGTAAATAAAAGTTTCCATGTGTTTGAATATTAAGATTAAGTGCTAAAATAATTAGTTATCCTAAATACAAAAAATTATGGCAACAATTAGAGTTCGAATTCATTCCAACCATGAGGATGGAGATTCAATAAATTCGTTTTTTTAATTTTTTTAACTCTAACTACATTGTGTTTATAACCTCCTTTACCCTACCCTCCACTATAAACCACCCCAAAGGTAATAATTCCGGCAATGGTATAGCCCAAAAACAACTCCAGGGCGGTGTGCTTTCTAAGATACCACCGGGCCGAAATCACCAAGCCAGAAACCAGAATGGCTAAGCTCATCCATGCATACGACGGGTTGTGTTGCTGCATAAAGTACGCATACAAGAACCCGGTTAATATCCCCGCACCTCCCGCATGCATCGAGATTTTTAATACCTGGGTTAAGCCCATAAAGAGTAGCGTAACTCCTACACCCGCTAACGCTAAGGAAGAAAAATAAGGCGGCAACAAGTGCTTCGGGTCACTTTCGCCAATTAACCAATAAAGCATTATGCCATAAATTAGCATAATTAACAAGGGGTATAGGCGCTCTGTCCGGTTTTCTATGTCAATCGTTGTGATTATTTTGAAGCGAAACAATCCTAAAAAGGACAATCCGGGTGCCGCGAAACTAAATACCGCAAACATGCCGAATACAATCCATTTAATACCCAGGGGAAGCGCATACATGCTGATTGTATTCTGAACGAGTTCCTCTGCTGGATAAAACAATACAATCAATAAGCCATACAAGGGCATTAATAAAGGGATAAAAATCCAAGAAAAGAGGTGGCTTAGTTTATTCTTCATGCTTAGAGTTCCTTTCTCAATCGAGCTACAGGAATATTTAATTGTTCTCGATACTTGGCAATGGTTCTTCGGGCAATGTTATAGCCCTTTTCGTTTAAGATTTCCATAAGTTTTTCATCCGGCAGCGGTGTGCGCTTGTCCTCCTTCTCCACCGCATCCAATAAAATTTGCTTCACCTCGCGGGTAGAAACCTCCTCGCCACTATCCGTAGAAAGCGATTCGGAAAAAAAGTGTTTCAAGGAATACACCCCGTGATTGGTCTGAATGTATTTACTATTCGCTACGCGTGAGATGGTTGAAATATCCATGTGCACCCGTTCAGCGATATCCTTCAAGATCATCGGTTTCAACTTCGCGTTGTCGCCCGTTAAAAAGAAGGCCTGCTGATAATCTAATATCGCGCTCATCGTAAACAACAAGGTCTCTTGACGCTGTTTAATGGCATCAATAAACCACTTGGCTGAATCCAATTTGTGGCGCACAAACGTTAAGGCCTGCTTATCTGTTTTTGACGTTTTGGCGCCCTCAGAATAGGAACGCAATAAGACCTCGTATTCTTTACTCAATTTAAGGTCTGGCGCATTTCTGGAATTAAGTGTCAGCTCCAATATGCCATCCGTTTCCGTCAAAATAAAGTCGGGAATGATTTGCTGAACTACCTTCTCATTGCTTTTAGCAGAACCCCCGGGTTTAGGATTTAATTTCAAAATTTCATCAATCGCCTCCTTTAATTGATCTTCATCGATCTTGAGTTTTGCAATGATTTTATCATAATGTTTCTTAGTAAAATACTCGAAACACTCTTTCAAAATTCGAAGGGCTAATTTCTTTGTTTCGCCGCCGTCTTGTCGGCGACGCGCTTGTAATACCAAACACTCCTGTAGGCTTCTTGCGCCTACTCCTGCGGGGTCTAATTCCTGGATTTGATACAATACACCTTCTATCGTAAACTCATCCACAATCACATTATAATGAAATGCCAAGTCGTCTACTAAGGCCTCTAAGGTTCGATTCAAATACCCTGACTCGTCTAAATTTCCCACAATGACCTCTGCTATAATTGCTTCATCTTCCGTGAGGTCGTTCAGCTGCAACTGCTCAATCAAGCGGTCTTGAAACGACTGTTCACCAGACAAAGGCACCACGCGTTGCTCGTCGTCTTTTGACTGATTGTTTACCTGTGTTTTATAGTCTGGGGTGTCGTCATCGAAATAATCTGAAAAATCAAAGGCTTCTTCATCGCCGTCCTGTTCTTGTTGGTCCAGGGATTCTTCGCCCTGTTCATCCCCCTGCTCCAACGCTGGATTTTCTTCGATTTCTTGCTGAATGCGCTGGTCTAATTCTGCGGCTGGGATTTGAAGCAATTTCATCAATTGAATTTGCTGCGGAGAAAGCCGTAAATCTTGACGTTGCGTAAAATGTTGTTTAAGCGCCATTAAAATGCTGCGTTCTGTGGAGTTCTTGGAAAAGGAATGACATCGCGAATATTCGTCATCCCCGTCACAAACATGATCATTCGTTCTAAGCCCAATCCAAATCCAGCATGCGGAACAGAGCCAATTTTACGGGTGTCCATATACCACCATAATTCTTCTTCGGGAATTCCAAAGGCAGCGCATTTTTCTTGTAGCACCTCTAGGCGCTCTTCCCGTTGAGATCCTCCTACGATTTCACCAATTCCGGGGAACAACACATCCATTGCTGCCACGGTTTTACCATCGTCGTTGGCTCGCATATAAAAGGCCTTGATTTCCGCAGGATAATCAGTTAAAATAACCGGACATTTAAACTCTTTTTCTACTAAATATCGCTCATGTTCACTTTGTAAGTCAATTCCCCAAGCTACATCATACTGGAATTTCTTCTTTTTATAATGATTGGAATTCCTCAAGACCTCAATGGCTTCCGTATAGGTAAGCCGCTTAAACGGATTGTCGATGACAAACTGAAGGCGTTCGATTAAGCTTAACTCGTTACGTTCATGCTGCGGTTTTTGGCTTTGCTCTTGCGCTTCTCGGTCGTTCAAAAACTGTAAGTCATCCGAACAGGTTTCCATTACAAACCGACAAATATGCTTTAAGAAATCCTCTGTTAAATCCATATTGGCTTTAAGGTCATTAAACGCCACCTCAGGTTCTATCATCCAAAATTCAGCTAAATGTCGTGACGTATTCGAGTTTTCGGCTCGAAATGTGGGTCCGAAGGTATATACCTTACCAAGCGCTAATGCGGCTAATTCTGCTTCCAATTGTCCAGATACAGTAAGGTTTACAGGTCTACCAAAAAAGTCCTGGCTATAATCGATTTCTCCTTCTTTGGTTTTTGGTGGATTCTCCGGATCCAAGGTAGAAACACGAAACATTTCTCCGGCGCCCTCCGCATCGGACGAAGTGATAATGGGCGTGTTTAAGTAATAAAACCCGTGCGTATGAAAATAATTATGAATGGCATAAGAAACCGCATGACGGATTCGAAATACCGCACCAAAGGTGTTTGTTCTGAATCTAAAATGTGCTTGTTCTCTTAAGAATTCTAAGCTGTGCCGCTTAGGCTGCATCACTGTTTTTTGTACCTCATCTGCCGGGGCCGCACCAATCACCGTTAGTGCTTTAACCTCGAGTTCTACGGCTTGTCCTGAGCCTATCGACTCCACTAATACTCCCTCAATGCTTATGGCCGCAGCGGTAGAAATTTGGCGGATAACTTCTTCTGGAAAGGCTTTAAAATCAATAACTGCTTGCAAGTTTCCTTGACATGAGCCATCATTCACTTGAATGAAGCGATTACTTCGGAACGCCCTTACCCAACCCTTAACCGTAACTTCTGTTCCAATCGAGCTGCTTCCTTGATGTATAATTTCTTTAATTGATGAGGTTTTCATACCGACAAAAATAACTTTTTGCCGCGAAAATCTACATACTGTACACCGCGTGTTTTGTAATTAATTTATTACCTTGTACCTAAATTTAACACATGCACCTTCATAATTTAATAAATCACCTCCCCCTCCTGTTTCCTTTCGCAGGAATCATTGTCTTATTGCTTGGGGTTTATTTCAAGTCTGAACTGCTTAAACGCGTTGGATATTTCCTCTTTGTAGTGGCTGCGATTGGTGCTTTTCTATCCATGAATACAGGCGAAGAGGCAGAAGAAGCGATTGAGGGTATTTATCCGAAAACCACGCACCACTGGGCGCATGAACACGAAGAAAAAGCAGAATTGTTTGCACTCGTCATGTATGGGATGGGCTTGTTATCCTTGCTTGCCATGTGGGCTTCTTGGGCGAAAAACAAGTTTCAACAATACATCCTTTGGGCCATTGGAGCCTTCTTAGTAGCCGTATTATACCTTGGGTATGAAACCGGGAAAAGCGGAGGTCAAGTAATACACAAAGAGTTTAGAACCGAATGAAAAAAACCTACTACCTACTACTACTCTTAATTTTATCGAGTAAAGGATTTGCCCAAGTGTTTTCCTATGGGACGCCATTGGCTCCGAACGCCACTGAAAAATTATCAGAAGAGAAAGACGTTCAATGGACCGAATTATCATCCAAAAGAACGCTGTTCTCTAGTCAGTTTGTTGATGATAAAGGAAATACAAAAGGTGTTTTCAGTAAAAAGGCGATTCATTATACCGATAAGCAAGGGAATTTAAAACCCATTGACGCATCATTAACATACACAGGCACACAATGGAAGGCTACGGCGCAACAGTTTCCAACGGCATTATATCCAGATGGATCATATAGCATCAGCCTGGATGAGGAAGGAACCAGTGTACGCATGGGAATAACCCGTCGGGTAAATGGGGTGTCCTATCCCATCGCTGTAGACAAGAATAATGTTAATAAAAGCGGCTGTAATATTCCCATGGGACCATTTACGCAACAACTGCTGTTTTCAGAAGATCGGGTGAAAAGTAACCTCATCGTAACTGCTCCGGTGAACCTGGGAGAAGAATCCTACTTCATCACCACAGAACGTATCGAGCTGCCCGAGGGATACGAGTTGCAATACGAACCCCATCCGGTAACGGGATTCGAAGACATGACCATACGTGGTGCTCGCGCGACCTTGTTTATCGACGGCATGGCCTTCGGAGCAGACATCGTAATTATTAATAGAAAAACCAAGGCTCCTTGCGGAAAAATCTTCGCTCCGCTTGCATTTGATGCCTCCATGAAATACCAGAAAGGGTTGATACAATTTAAACCGCTCAAGGAAGGGAATGCGTATGAACTTACGGTTGCCATACGTTCCGATTGGATGAATGCTCCTGAACGAACCTATCCGGTTACGATTGATCCCCTTGTGGGTGGGCCTACCACGACGTGGGCTGGTAGCTATATGAATTCTTGCCTATCGCCTGCGTACAACGTGGACAGCATACAAGCCACCATTCCCGGTGGCGTAACCGTAACAGGAGTATATGTTACTGCGAGCTTTTACGCAGATCCGTGGACCGCAGCCACGATGAGTCAAGGCGTAATGTTCTTCAGTGGTCCCTGTGGAAGTTCTCAAACCTTTACGGTCACTGGCCCAACCGCGGGAACTGCCGGTACAGCCTATTTGGATAGCTTTAATATGATGTCTCCCTTGATTTGCTGTATTCCAGAATCCTGCAGTCCTACGCCGTTTTATGTGCGCTTTCATTTGGGGAGATATAGCTTAGGTGCAGGCTGTAACATCACCTACATTCGTTACGACCCCTTTACCACCCTTTGGCCTTTTCAAGTAGTTGTTTACGGGAGAACTCCGGAAACCTATGGGTCGGAATGGTATGCTACACAAACCCCGCAGTGCTCGAATAATTGCGAAATCGAAGTTCGCGGATACGCACGCTATGGTGTTGCGCCGTATACGTTTACACACCCGTGGTCCAACGATACGGTTGTTACAGGAACCAATACAGGATGTGGCGCGGGATCAACCAATCACTTGTTTAACCTAACGGTTCCAACCTGTCCGATATATTGTGATTCTACCTTTACTGTGTTGAATATTCCACCACCCGTGATTACCGATGCGTGTGGAACCGTAATTACAAACATTGGATTTGAAACCCTTCCAATTATCCCAGCTCCTAACATTGACCTGGTGTATGATTCTGTGCTTTGTTCAGGCGAAACCGCATTAATCAATTTGAATTCTTGTTTACCCAATGGAACCGCACATTATTATGGCGAAGGGCAAAGTGGACAAGGTGCGTTTTCTGTTTCACCGAGCACAAGCAATGCACCGCTTACCTTAACGTATAATGCCTATGCCGAAGGGAGTGGGTGTACATCCGACACCACCACATTCCAAGTAACCGTTTATAGTAATCCAATGGCGGCATATGTGGTTAACCCAAGTCCGGTGGTGGCTGGAATAGAAGCAAGTTTTCAAGACCAAAGCACCTCGCCAGCCTCTATAATACAGCAATGGGTTTGGACCCTAGACGATAGTGTAATTAGCCTCAACCCTCAATGGAACAACCTGTATTTAACGCCGGCAAACCATGTGTTGTGTTTGGCGGTTCAAGATGCCGTTGGATGCGTTGATACGCTTTGTTCTCCATTTATAGTTGTCCCGGCTGAGGTAGCTACTCCGAATGTAATAACCCCAAATAATGACGGCAAGAATGATTTACTTGCCTTTGAATACTTGGATTTTTATCCAGAAAACCAATTGCGCATACTAAACCGTTGGGGAGCTGTGGTGTTTGAACAAACGGGGTATGCAAACACGTGGGATGGGGGAGAATTAACGGATGGAATATATTTCTATGTATTAACCCTTACGGAAAAGAACCAAACCTACAGTGGGTTTTTTCATTTGATTCGCTAAGCGTTTTTAGCTACAGCGCACATCTTTTGATTAATTTTATCGCATGAAATTTCTATTGGTAGGACTTGGTAATCCGGGAGCCGAGTATGAAGATACGCGTCACAACATTGGATTTAGTGTGTTAGAGGCCTTAGCTAAAAAACACGAGGGCGCTTTTTCGTTAGATCGAGGAGCCTACCGAGCCACTATAAAACTACGTGGAAAGCAGGTGGTGTTAATTAAACCCACCACGTTTATGAATCTGTCTGGAAAAGCAGTGAATTATTGGTTGCAAAAAGAACAAATCAGTAAAGAAAACCTCCTGGTTATAACAGATGATTTGGCCTTGCCCTTCGGAAAAATAAGACTTAAAGGCGCGGGCTCGGATGGAGGACACAACGGGCTTAAAGACATTCAGCACACCCTACAAACGACGGCATATGCACGCCTACGCTTTGGTATTGGAAGTGATTTCCCGAAAGGACGGCAATCGGATTATGTGCTGGGGAAATGGGACAAGGAAGAACAGGTAACCCTGAATGAAAGAGTTACACTTGCCGTAGAAGCCTGTGAAGCATTTTGTACGATTGGGCTTCAATTGGCTATGACAAATTGCAATGGGAAATAATCCCTTGACAAGAATTAACAATTCCTCTCTTCATATTTACAGATGCTACATTACCTTCGTGAAGTAAAATATAAGACCCTATGAGAAACAACCACGAAATCGATTATTACATCCACGGCGAAGAAATGCAAATGGTGGAAATTGAATTAGACCCCCAAGAAACGGCCATTGCTGAATCGGGGTCCTTTATGTACATGGATCCAGGAATTCAAATGGAAACTATTTTTGGTGATGGCTCACAGCAGCAAAGCGGATTCATGAATAAATTATGGGGTGCGGGTAAACGCTTATTAACGGGTGAAAGCTT
>CANHSL010000041.1 GCA_947463385.1 Flavobacteriales bacterium | reverse complement strand
GTACAAACAGTTTGTAGCGGTCTTCCAACAACGCAAGCTGCCTTCACAGCGGATGTTCAAGGAACCTCATTCACTTGGACAGCTATTACACCACCGGCCGGTCTGAGTGGGTTTACGGCAAGTGGTACGGGTAGTTTAAGTCCTATGACAATAACTAATTCCACAGCTAATCCGCTGCAGTTGGTGTATTCGGTTACACCATTGGCCAACGGCTGTTCAGGAGCAGCTTTAAACTATACCATTACGGTTAATCCTTCTCCAACGGTAATTTTCTCCACAGGAAATCAAACCATATGTTCGGGGGCCACGACCAATTTGGTCAATCTTACCACCAATACCAACAATGCCACCATTGCATGGAGTGCTTCCGTTCCAGGAGGGTTACAAGGGGTAAATACCTTGTCGGGAACGACCCAAATACCAGCCTACAGCTTAATCAACAATACCCAAGGAAATTTAACAGCCACCTTTACTGCAACTGCATCAACGGCAGGAGGTACCGTTTGTCCAGGGGTTTCAACGACCTACACCATTACTGTTAGTCCACAAAATGGAATTTCGGTGGTTGCCGTGGATAGCAGCATTTGTTCAGGTGCTAACGCACAAATAACGATTTCTTCCAATACTGCGGGCTTAACGTATATTACTACGGTTGCCGCCTCCCAAGGGATTACAGGTGCAGTTAATGTGAATGGTCCTCAAATCTCACAAACCCTCATTAATTCGGGAAATACGCAGGGTACGGTTACCTATACCGTAACAGCAACGGCACCGCCGGGTAGTTCTTGTCCGAGTCAAACTGCCACCTTACCAATTACGGTTGAACCTGTGGCAAGCGTGCAATATTCTGTGCCTTCACAATCTCTTTGTTCGGGAGCTTCAAGCCAATTAGTCAATTTAACTTCCAATGTAGTTGGGGCTTCCATCACCTGGCAAGCATCAGTTCCGAACGGGTTGTCAGGGATGTCTTTACAGGGTGGAAATACGATTACCGCAGCGCCAATTACCTCCAATTTAAATACATCAGCTGTCATTGGAATCACAAGTTCCGCGCTGATTAACGGCTGTACCGGACCAGTTGCTAATGGTCAAATTACCGTGTTTCCAAATCCAAGCCTTACCATTACTCCACCCAACGATACAATTTGTAGTGGAGTGGCCGCGGTCGCTTCGCTTACATCAAACGTTGCGAATACATCCTATGCATGGACCATTTCTTCAAATCCTTCGATTGGTGGTGCAACGAACGGAACGGGATCCACTATTAATCAAGTGCTCACCAATAATTCTGCCCAGATTCAACAACTTACGTACACCATTACTACCAATGGACCGGGTCCAAACAATGGATGTCCTGGTCAATCTGGGACCTATAACATATGGGTGAATCCGGTGGCTTCGGTTGGATTTAGTCAATTGAATCAGACCCTTTGTTCTGGCACAAGTTCACAGGCCGTTAATATTCTAAGCCCAACTCCTAATGCACAAATTTCATGGACTGCTAATATTCCAGCGGGGATTACGGGGGCCGTAGCGAATGGAGTGAATACCATTCCTGCGCAATCCTTGGTGAATAATACACAAGGGCCCTTAACCGTAGTTTATACCGTGAATGTAGCAACGCAAGCAGGGAATTGTCAGGGACAAGCTGCTACCTACTCAATCACGGTGAATCCGATTCCTGTTCTCGGTTTTTCACAAAATCCACAAGTGCTTTGCTCAGGAAGTAATTCGGTAGCGGTTAGTTTACAATCCAATTTGAATGCAGGAATTCCAGGAAATATTGCATATACATGGTCTGCGAATCAACCTGCAGGGATATCTGGAATGGCAACTTCTGGAACAAATTCCATTCCTGTACAAACACTTACCAACAATACTGCAGCGCCCGTTGTCTTGAGTTACACGGCTACCTTAACGTACACCAACAACAACATCGCCTGCAATGGTACTGGGGGAACCTATTCCATTACTGTGAATCCCTTGCCGCAGGTTACGGCCACTGTTTCAAGTCCAATCATTTGTTCCAACGATACCGCGAGCATATGTTTTACCTCGCCTGTAGCCAATGCGAATTTCATGTGGACCGTAGCGGCTTCGAATGGAATAACGGGGGCACAAAATGGTACAGGATCGTGCCTGAATCAAATCTTAGTGAATAACCTACTCACCCAGGGAACGGTTGTATACACGGTGACGGCTTCTGCGAACAATTGTACGGGTTCTCCGGTGACCGCTACGGTTTCTATAAATCCGAATCCTTCCGTGACTCAAGTGAACAATGTTGTAGTGTGTCCAGGACAAGCAATACCAACCATTAACTTTACCTCAACCCCAGCGGGAGCGTCATTTGTATGGACAAATTCTAATCAAACCATTGGATTAATCGGTAATGGTTCAGGAAACATTTCGGGTTGGCAAGCACCGGTAAATGTAAGTGGGGGTGCATTTGTAGGGACGATTTCGGTTAATGGAACATTGAACGGTTGTTCAGGAGCAAACATGTCTTTCACCGTTACCGTAAATCCGACACCGGTATTAACGCTAAATCCGCAGGCACAAACCCTTTGTTCGGGAACAACGGCAAGCGTGTTATGTACATCCAATGTTGCTACTACCAGCTTAACTTGGATTCAGGCCTCTACCAACGTAAGCGGTGCAAGCAATGGAAATGGTACTTCGGTAAATGGGGTGTATACCTTAAGTCAGACGCTTACATCAACAACAAATGCCCCTGGTTCAGTAAGTTATACCATTACACCCTCTGCGCTTGGGTGTGTTGGTAATTCTGAGCAAGCACTGGTTACGGTAAATCCAATTCCGGTAGCGAGTGTTAATCCGGGATCACAATCCATTTGTAGTGGGACAAGTACGAGTTTGATTTTAAGTGGAAATATGCCGGGGATAACGTACGGATGGACCGTAAGTGCAAACAATAATATTATTGGTGCGTTTTCGGGGTCTAATGATACCATCGCCCAATTACTCACCAACAGCTCCACGGGTAACCAAGTGATCACGTATTCGATTACACCGTCGTTGAATGGGTGTGTTGGTGCCGCAGTAAATGTTCCCATTACGGTAAAACCAACTCCAATCTTAACTACAAATGTGGCAAATAACACCATTTGTAGTGGTACAAGCACCAACATTGCTTTAAGTTCTAACGTATTGAATACCACCTATGCCTACACGGTAAACCCTGGACCCGGGATTCAAGGTGCTGGAAGCGGGATAAGCAACCCAATCGTTCAACAGCTCTCCAATAATACGCTGAATCCAAGCCAAGTAACCTATCAGATAATTCCCAGCGCTAATGCTTGCGATGGCGCTATGGTTTCTGTGACCATTATCGTTAACCCAGTAGCTACAGTTATACCGAGTCAAAATTCGGTAACTATTTGCAGTGGACAATCGGTCAATGTTCAACTGGCAAGCAATTCGCCCGGTGCATTGTTTAATTGGACGGTCAGCGCAAATGCGCAACTCAGCGGTCAACAAGCGGGGAGCGGCGCCAACATTAATCAGCAAATTACCAATGCTACTTTTGCTGTACAGAATTTCTACTACGTTGTTACGCCTGTTTTTGGAGTATGTCCTGGAACTCAAGATACCATTCCAATAACGGTGAATCCATTGCCGCAAATTACGCCCGGACCTGCAATGAATACTTGTATTACCACTCCATCGTTCAACTTAACAGGGTTTTCACCCGCTGGAGGAACGTGGTCAGGTACAGGAATTACCAACGGAGCCTTGGCTACATTTAGTCCTGCTGTTGCGATGGTTGGACAGAATCCAAATACGGCCTACACCACCACCTTAACCTATACGTATACCCATCCGGTAACAGGTTGTATTAATTCAGCGACCCGTCAAGTAACGGTGAATCCATTACCAATACCGTCGTTCACAATGGACACCTTAAAATGCATCAATACCACGGTAAGTATTGTTAACAATTCCCAAGGCGCCAACAGTTATTTATGGAATTTTGGTAATGGCGCAACAAGCACCCAATTCAATCCTATTTATCAGTTTCCTGCCGGTGGAAATTATACGGTAACACTTACGGCGACGTCGCCGCAGGGGTGCATGGATTCAATCACCAACAACATACATATCGTAACAACTCCAACGGCGTCTTTTATACCATCGCCCAACAACGGCTGCGGACCTTTAAACGTCAATTTTAACAACACGTCAAACGGATACAATATATCATCGTATTTCTGGAATTTCGGATTCCCCGCAAACGGTCCTTTTTCAAGTGCGCAAAATCCGGGTGCGCTTACTTTTCAGCCTCCATTATTACAAGATACTAATTATGTAATTTCTTTATCGGTTACAAATTTATGCGGAACAACTAACTTTTTGGATACGATTCTTGTTCATCCATTACCTATTGCTTCGTTTGCTACTACCGTAAATACGGGGTGTTCGCCTTTACCTGTTGGTTTCCAAAACTTATCCCTGGGGAGTCCAACTAATTATATCTGGAATTTTGGGGATGGTCAATTTAGCACGCAAGTAAGTCCAACCCATACCTTTGTTTACGGTCCAAATGACACCATTTTTAATGTGGCATTAATTGCAATAAATGCCTGCGGATCGGATACGAGTTATTTTCCCATACATGTTTTCCCCAATACCGTCTCTAGTTTTTTCAACACGAATCCAACGGTAGGTTGCGCGCCTTTGAACGTCCAGTTTACGAACTATTCGCAGGGTGGGAACCTAAATTACTTTTGGAGTTTTGGGAATGGACAAGTTTCAAATAGCCAAAGTCCGAGTCATTTGTACACTTCATCAGGAACTTTTGTTGCGCAATTGGTGGTAGATAATGGCTGTTCCTTTGACACCTCAACCATTACCATTACGGTACTTGCCAAGCCACAGGTTGCGTTTACCGTTGTTAACGACACGCTTTGTACGGGGCAAGTATTTCAGTTTACCAACATATCTTCCCAGCTTTCGAACACGGTATGGAATTTTGGAGATGGGCTTGGCTCCAATGTATATAGTCCGGGTCATGTATATGCGAGCGGAGGCACATTCTTGGTTTCTTTGATTGGTACTTCTGCTGCAAATGGTTGTACGGATACTGCCTATCAACTGGTTCATTCCATTCCGAGTCCAGTATTAGCTTATGACACCTTAGTTTACGAAGGGTGTGCGCCTTTGTGGGTTTCCTTTAATGAACTTTCTGGAACCGCGACTTCTGCGCTGTGGGATTATGACGACGGAAGCATTGGAATTGCACCTAGCAATGTACACACTTATCCAAATCCAGGATCCTATACCCCGCAGGTTATAGCCTTCAATACCTTCGGTTGTTCAGACACCGCTAATTTTACAGTGGTTGTTCATGATGTGCCTGTGGTCGATTTTGACGTTGCTGATAAAACGTCTTGTGAAGTACCTTTCTTGGTTACTCCCGTTAATAATAGTCAAGGAGCGATTGTGTATGATTGGGATTTTGGGAACGGGAGTGGTTCGAACCAATTTGAGCCTACGGCGACGTATACCCAAACTGGAAATTATTTATTGGTATTAATGGGGTATAATCAATTTGGTTGTGGGGATACCACCTTCCAAAACATCATCGTAAATCCTATTCCTAACTCCCAGTTTTTACCAGATACTACTGCTGGTTGCGAAGATTTAACGGTTTCATTTACGAACAATTCCACCAATGGAAATCTATATTTTTGGAATTTTGGAGACGGAACTTCCATTCAATCCTTGAATCCAACGCATACCTATACAGAACCGGGGGTATATGATGTTACGTTAATAACAACCAATATGTTTGGGTGTGTGGATACCTTAATTAATCAGGCCTTAATTACCGTTTACCAGCAACCTACAGCGGGCTTTACGGTTTTTCCATCCATTGTTTACACAGA
This sequence comes from Flavobacteriales bacterium, assembly GCA_947463385.1. GTDB lineage: Bacteria > Bacteroidota > Bacteroidia > Flavobacteriales_D > Crocinitomicaceae > UBA952. The sequence continues at coordinate 16,194 of CANHSL010000041.1, read as the reverse complement.
GGACCCCTTTGTTGAAATCACAAATACGGCGCAGAACTACAATACGGGGGAGTATTATTTGGGCAACGGTACGGTGTCTGGCATTACCTTGGAACAGTACTCCTATGGGTCAAGTGAGGCAGGAGATTATAACCTAATGCAAGTAGTGTATAATAATTTCGGATGTTCTGATACGGCATATCAAGTAATTCAGCTCAATTTGTCTCCGACGCTCTATGTGCCCAACGCATTTACACCAGATGCGGATGGTGAGAATGATTCTTGGATTCCTGTGGCCACCGCAATGTTTTCCATTGAGGTAAGTGTGTTCAATCGCTGGGGGGAAGAAGTATTTACAACGACCGATTTATCCAAAACGTGGGATGGTAAGTATCGTGGTCAAGATTGCCCAGTAGGCGTGTATTCATGGAAAATTGTTGCAAGAGACATTAACCAAGAGCTAATTATAAAGAGTGGGCATATCGTATTACTCCGATAGCCGTTTCCGATCCAATTAGGAGCTTTGACGCCTCGGCATCCGTATCCAAATCACTAGCGCTGAAATAAGCGTTAACCCTCCAATAAAAGCAATGGCAGTTTGGATGTTAAACCAATCGGCGAGGATACCTGTGAGTAGCGCTCCAATGGCATACCCGCCGTCTCTCCACAAACGAAAAACACCGATGCTTTTCGCCCGATCCAAGGGATGCGTATGATCTGCAATGCTGGCTAAAAAGGTGGGATAAACCATGGCTGTGCCCAGACCCAGAATGATACTAATACCGATAAATTCAAGAAAGTCAGTCGCGAATATTAATCCAATTATGGCGAGGCCTTGTCCAAACATGCCCCAAAACAGCAGCTGTTTTTTCGGGAATTTATCGGCCAGTATTCCTGTCCCTAATTGACTTATCCCCCACACGATGGGGTAAACCGCGACAATGCTTGCAATCTGGGTAAGCGTAAACCCTTTGGCACTGAGTATTACAGGTAAAATCCCCCAAAGCATGCCATCGTTGAGGTTGTTGATCAAACCCGCTTGCGTAACGGTACCCAAAACTCGGTGCTTCCACGTAGTTTCCCAAAATGGATTGTGTAGACGTTTTATGTAGCTTTCTTTGGCCGCCAAGGCCACCTGTGTATGAGTGTCTTTCACAAAGAATACACTAAGGATCAGCCCAATAAAGGCCATGGCGATTCCTAAGTAAAAGGGGTAGGGGCGCAAGCCATAGTGTTGCGCGATAAATCCGCTAAAAAAAGCGATGGATCCAACCGCTAAATAACCGGCAAACTCATTTAAGCCCATGGCCAACCCGCGCTGTTTTTCTCCCGCTAAATCGATTTTCATTACAACGGTGGAAGACCACGCCAAGCCTTGATTAATGCCCAAAAGTACGTTAGCCGCAATAATCCACCCCCATGAGGGAGCAAACATAAGCAGGAAGGGTACCGGAATTCCGAAAAGCCATCCAATCACTAATAGATTTTTTCGACCAAGCCTTTGCGCTAAGGCTCCTGCGAAATAGTTGCTAAAAGCTTTGGTAAGACCAAATACTACTATGAACGATAAAATCGCGCTTTGAGCCGCTAAATGAAAGGTTTGAACCGCAAGTTCCGGCAGAATACTTCGCTCTAGCCCCACCATTCCCCCCACAAATGCATTGACGATAACCAAAAGGGAGAATTGTTTCCAATTGGCTTTTAATCCGATGCTTGGTTGGAGTGTCATAGATACAAAGATACGCATATGTACTCGCCGTAACCGAAGTTCAATGTGTCGTTAGGTTAACATGAAAACAATCGCCTTGATGTTACTTGTTCTTTCTAATGGGATTATGGCACAGCACCTTCCTTGTTTTAAACAAGACATTTATCGCGCATTGGATACGGTTGGTATTCCAAACATTGTTCGTCCTCATCCAGACTTAGACGCAGCGGCTGCTTACATTGCAATAATAAAGATCAATTATGAGTCTGTCGACTTCAAGGCGGTTTCCGATTCCTTCAACATAAACGTTTTTCATATTGAGATTTACGGATTTCAATATTGGACGCCTGAAGTATGGAAGGAAATGCAATTAAAAAACATCATTCGAAGACATGCACCCCTGCATGAAACCTTAATGAATCCGGCATTAATGTCTGTTGCGATCGATAAATTTGAAGATAGCAAAGAAAACTATATCATTATTATTGCCTACGGGACAAAAGGTGCTATTTGCAGTTTACCTAAAAGATCAGGTTAACGTATCGGTTTGTAACGGCAGGAACTTCTGTCGTTATGCGAACATGAATAAATACATGGCCTTTGTAGCGGTTGTTTGGGTTAACCTTTTATTTGCTCAGCCTATTAGTATTAAAGCGGTTCGAAATTCGTGCGGTTCCGGTTACTTTATTGATAATGAATCCAACCAACCAGCTATGGTGGTTCGGGGATTTTTCTGCGGTAATTCGTATTTCTATACGCCGATTAGTTTCGGAGATTCCATTAAAGAATTGGCCTTTCTTGACCAATCCTTGTTCACCGGTGTTGCAGAAGATTATGATTCTAGTAATCACGTGATCGGACGCTATAGATTCAACGAAGGTTTATTACAAGACTTAGAAGAATTTATGCCAAACGGCACACCGATACTTCAATTGCATTTCGAACAGGGTAAACAGCATGGGGAACAGCGAGCGTACAATAGAAATGGAGTCTTAGAGCGGATGAGTACCTATGTGCATGGATTACTTCATGGACCGTTTTTTTATGCCTGGTATGGAGATTTCGATCAATGCGTGGTAAAGGGTTATGCCGATCATGGATCATATACCTATGAAAAGGGATTTGAACCGTGTGATGAGTCTGGAGACAACAATAAATAGTTTTTTTTACCATGTTGTGAACTTATTTAATAACACTTTGTTTAATCATTCTAATTAAAAATTAAACAAAATGAAAAAAGTTACTTTTTACGCCCTGTCGTTATTCAGTGCTGGGATCATCCTAGGCTCTGTAAATTATGCGCAAACCAACGTGTTTGACAACGTTATTGCCCCAAGTCCAAATCACACCTACCTCGAAGCTGCCTTGATTCAAGAAGGGTTAGTTGGTGCCTTACAAAATCCAAATGCAACCCTTACTGTTTTTGCACCGGATGACCAAGCGTTTTTAAATTTGGCTACTTCACTTGGAACAACGATTCCTGGTCTATTAGCCTTACCTAATTTAGATGATATCTTGTTGTATCACGTGTTGGGAACTACTGTTCCTTCTTCGGCAGTTACTAACGGAGCAATTGTTCAACCCTTAAGCCCAACCAATACCTTAAAAATTACAGCTACTGCTGCTGGAAATGTGTACATCAACCAAGCGCAAGTTACCACCGTTGATTTAACCACAGCGAACGGCGTAGTTCATGTTACCAATGGAGTATTACTACCGGTTGAAACCGTAGCAGATATCGCTATAGACAATGGATTTACGACCTTAGTAACGGCAGTAGTTCAAGAAGAATTATTGCCTTCTTTAACCAATCCATTAGCTAACCTAACTGTATTCGCTCCGAATAATGCAGCGTTTCAAGATTTGGCTGATGATTTAGGAACTACAGTTGCTGGGTTATTAGCCCTTCCGCAATTATCGGATATTTTATTGTATCACGTACTTGGTACCGAAGTACCTTCATCCGCAGTTACGAACGGAGCACTTGTTCAGCCTTTAAGTAACTTAAATACCTTGAAGTTAACGGCGACCGCAGCAGGTGATGTATTTGTTAACCAAGCACAAGTTATCGCTGTTGATATTACGTCTGATAATGGTGTCGTACACGTTTTAGATGCGGTAGTTTTACCGATCGAAACTGTTGCTGATGTGGCGATTGATAATGGATTTTCTACCTTGGTTACTGCAGTAGTTACGGCAGAATTACTTCCAGCGTTATCCGATCCGTTTTCTGAGTACACCGTGTTTGCTCCAACCAATCAGGCATTTACAGATTTGGCAACAGCCTTGAATACGAATTTGAATGGAATCTTGGCATTACCAAATTTGGCTGATATTTTATTATACCATGTAGTAGATGGTACTGTACTGTCAACTCAATTAACTGCAGGTCCGGTTGCAACCCTCGAAGGTTCTGATGTGATTGTTTCGTTAACAGGTGGTGTGAAAATTAACGATGCAAATGTAACCACAGCCGATGTGCTTGCTGATAACGGCGTTGTACATGTGTTAGACAAAGTGATTTTAGAGTCTTATTTAGGGATTAACGAAAACAATGCATTCTCTTTTAGCTTATTCCCAAATCCAAGCAATGGATTGGTTACTATCAATGGAGTTGACAATGCAGAAGTAATTGTTAGTGATTTAACTGGAAAAACCTTTGTTAACCAAAGCGTGAACAACAACACGTCGTTAGATTTGAATGGGTTAAGCAATGGAACGTACCTTGTTACCATTTCACAACATGGAAATCAAAGCGTACAAACCTTAGTGAAGTTCTAAAACCTGTTGTTCTTTATTTCGAAAAGCCATCCTTCGGGGTGGCTTTTTTGGTTATTTTTACACCTATGATGCATCGAGTATTTTGGCTTTTACTTTTGTTTTCAAGCACATTGAATGCTCAACAAGGACTGTACAAAAATCTTTTTGGTGATTTTGGTACCAATGTTAATACAATGCCTGCTTTAAGATCAATAAACCAACTTAGCAACCATCAGCATGTCATTAATACTTATGAAGGGAGTTACTCAAATATTTTTTCCTTAATTAAGTACGATAGCCTTTTAAACCCTTTATGGATTAGTGCTTATCAAGGATCGCAATTGAACAATGCCGAATTTAGAAAATCTATAGAATTGAATGACAATAGCATTGTATCTGTTGGTCATCATGGATTAACAGACTTTTTTACCCTTCATAGTTCCTCAGGAAATTTACTGTTTAACCAATTTTATGGCACCGATCCAAATCAATCTTATTATTCACATACCTTATGTAAGTCAAGTGAAATAGACACTTCCTTTGTTACTTTATTTGCCGAATGCGCTGTCAAACATGGGTTAACCAAAATCAATCGCTTTGGAAATGTGGTATGGTCCTTTGAATATTCTAATAATGGCACGTACAATGCGAATGTTTACACCCTTGATAATGCCATTCCAAACGGTTATATATCAGGGGGAGTAAACACAGGGCCAGTACAGGACACAACGCAGTATTATGGATATTTGGTCGTTTCTAATAACAATGGTTCTTTCCGAAAAGCATTAAAATATGTTCACCAAAATCATCAATTTAACAAAGTTATGCCCTCAAGAATTTTAAAGTCTTCAAATCAATACTTTGTAAGTTTCGAATATGCAAATGATTATAGTGGTATCTGGGATTATGATGAAACTAAGGTGTTAGGGGTCTTGGACACCTCCCTATCGTTAACTAAACAATGGCGATTTTCTTCCAATAATCCGATAGAATCTATTCAGTTTAATTCGTTTTTCGAAACTTCCGACCACAAGTTATTGGTAACGGGTAGCTTATATAATCCTAGTGCATATCCAACCAGTAGGGCATTTGTTTTGAAGTTTAATCCTTCGGCTGCCGGGGGAAATTTAATCTGGTGTAAAGGGTTTGAGCCCCATTTAAATGCACAGTCTTGGCTATCAACGGTTCCGGCTCAAGGGTTATACACAACGAACCAAAATGAACTCATCGCATTGAGTTATGCTGCTCATCTAGATGGAAGTTGTATCTCTTTATTGGATCAAAATGGTCAAGGCCATTGTGAATCATATGATTTAGCACTTAATTATCAGCAAGTAACTGATATTAATGAGTTTTCCTTTCAAAACAATCCGATTATACATCCTCTTCAGCACTATCCTTTTGCGTTAGATCATGTCATGTATGATTTTCAGGACACCGTTTTTTGTAATGTAGGGGCCGTTTCATTAAGCGAACATGGAATGGATATGTTCGACATTTTAATTAAAAATGAAATGGATTATATGTCATTGGTTAACAATTCAGAAACGGCAACAACCTGCAGTGTATTTAACTCGTGTGGTCAATTTGTAACCAGGGAATTTCTTGATGGTTTTGAGCAAAAAACACTCTATTTGAGTCAGTCTGGCTTATATTTTATTCAATTATCCCAAGAAGGGCAATCGTACATGGTTAAATTTATTATTCCTTAAATTTAATATCATTACCCTGAAACGCCCATACTAAAACAAACCAACTGGACTAATAACGAACCGGTAGGAATTTATCGGATTAATTGGCTACTTACTTAATCATCAACTTATTTATTTCTTCTGCTAAACGTTCTTTATTATTGGGGCCAATGCCCATGGATACATATTGAATTATACCCTGTTGGTCAATAATAACACTGGTTGGAAATCCCTTAATGTTATACAAGGCAGCGGTCGCTTGACTATTTGGAATGATGCGGTAATTGAATGCTGTTTTTTTTAGAAAGGACTTAAGTTGTTTCTTTTCATTGGTGGCAAGCGCGATAAAGACTACGTCCTCTTTGCGATACGTAGAATAAAGTTCATTTAAATCAGGTATTTCCATTACACAGGGTTTACATTCGATAAACCAAAAATTCAAGACAACAATTTTTCCATTCAAGGCTGAAAGTTGGACCTTTTTACCTTTTATGTCCTTTACAATGAATTCACTCGCAGGCATTCCAAGAAGCGTGTTTTTTTCAAGCGACATTTCTTGCTGCATGATCTGCATTCGTTCCTTTTCCTCCTTCGTTGCTTTTCGCATTACGATGGCTTTAACTGCTTTGTTTACATCAATGTAGGGTTCTGGTACATATTCGCCAGCCATCAGAAAACCCATAAAATCGGCAGCATTTATTAATTGGAGGCTATCAGTATACACCGGAGTAATGGTTGGGTCAAGCATTAATGGCGTTCCTTCTTTTATATCCCCCGGACCAGCTTTGGTAAGCCCATTCAGTGGATTATTACCCCGTTTTACAGAATCCAATACAGGTTGCGCAAAGGCTTGCCCCATCGCAAAAAGTAAAAAAACAAGCGCAAGACGCTGCAAAAGATGTGGGATATTTAAACAAATCATGGCATTATATTTCTTATAAATTTAGATAATCTTATGAATGGAACTCCAACAAAACAAATTCATTGGCTCTTTTAATGTGATTTGCTTTTTTAACCTTGATTAAAATAATCAATCCTTCCAATAAAAATCCCGATCGTAGGGCGATGGTTCTTCTTGTAATTTTTTCCAAGCCTCCCAGGATATCGTTCGGTTAAGGATTTCTACGGCGCCGTTGCTATACACCACAACGTGTGTGCTTCGTCCCTTATCGGAGTATTGCACGGTTGCATAGCAAGGCGTATTGGATTGAACAACAAGTGATGTGGGGGGTGGCGTTCCCCAGGTATGTGGATACCCTTGTTCATTTCGACCGTCGGACGAGGTTAATACCGGGTAAAAAAATTGGCTGTGCGCTCCCAAGAGTTTCAATTGAAATGCAGGGTTCAAAATGCCCTTGAATTCAAGCGTTCCTACGTAAGTTCCGTTATTGAGCTGAATCGCTTTCCATTTCCAACCCAAACTATCGATGAGGTGTAGGAGCTGTACGGCTCGGTACTCTTTGATCCCATCTTCGATGAGGTTTCGGTAATATACGTGAGGTAATTCAAAATGAAGTGCCTGAAATTCGAGTTGCCCATAATCGGTGCTTACTCCATGTTTTTCTAAGGTTTCATTCAGCAAGCGTAACCAATGGGCGAGCGAATCACGGTATTCCAAACAGGTTTTCATGGATTCCCACGGCGCTTCACGTTGGTGGTAGATTAAATAATTTGCTCGTTGCTGCCAGCGTTGTTTTTCATCTTCCGTTGCATATCCCCATGCGGTTTGAACTTGAACACAGCCATGTTCATAGCTAAGTCTCTCAAGGATTACACTGTCCTTGTTTTTTAGTTCCCACAATCCGTGACGGATTCCTTGATCGTAGTGGCCCACCAAAAATTGTCCGTTTAGCGTATCTCGCTCTTCGTACCTGCCTTGTAATTGTTGGTTGATCATGCGAGATTTTACATAGTTTTTGCCGTCAAAGGAATACCGAAGGTCAGTGTGTTCTTTATTATTATTGATTTCCCTATGCGATAGATTCCCATTGGAATAATACCGTTTTACGTCTTGATAATTATTCCCATTCCCATGGGTGATTTCAATGTATAGTAAGCGCGTGCCTTGGATGTTCCATTCCGTTATTCGTTCGTTTCGTATCATGCCTTCCCCCCTTCCTATGTTTAAACGTTCCATTTGACCGTTCCTGAAGTAGCTGACATACGAGGTGTCGGATCGCTTATTATGGATGGATTTCACCTGACCGTTGTCATACCAATTCTTTTCAAACTCTCGATAATCCGCATTATTCCAGTTCATCTGCATTCCATTGCTATATCGCACATAGCGCATCAAGTTCCCTTGAGGAGACCATTCTTGTAAAATTGCTTGTTTATCTGCGTTGATTTCTTTCGAGTTTACCAATAAACCTGCGGCGTTGTATTCTTTTTCTCGAACGGGTGCGAAGGGATTATCCGCGCTATAGTCATAAAGTGATTCTTTCGTCAACTTTCCTTGATCATCCCATTGTTGCCACAGGCTGTCTTTAATGTTGTTGCGGTATATTCCTTGTTCATATACTCGGCCATTGAAGTGAAAATACCTCCAAGATCCATCGGGATTTCCTTCCTTATACTGACCCTGTGTTTTTATTTTTCCATTGTCGTGAAATTCAGTGAATTTTCCGTGCAGCAGGTGCTCATCATCTTGCCGATAAAAGGTGAGTTGGTCGTAGTGTTCCTCTCGGATGAGCTGCCCTTGGTCGTTATACCATCGGTGCACACCAAAAGGAACTTGAAGGCTCGTGTAGCCGAAGTCATCCACAGTGTGTGGCGGATGTTCATTTAAATGAAAGGAATCAATTTCACTGAGCCGAATGAACGCATATTCACGGATGAAACGCAATTTTCCAGTGGGTAAGTATTCCGTTTCTCGCTCGCATCGACGGCCGGTTTTGTCCGTGTAAAATTGAAAATGATGGATTAAATTACCTTTTTCGTCATATACCTTATTGTAGCCAAGATCTTGACCTTTTTTAGTGCTGTGATTCAATTGGGTTCTAATGTGTGGCGTGAATTTGCCGTCGTTGTAATAATTGAGTTCTTCTATGGTAATATGCCCATTGTCAAAGCTTCGTTTGGTATAGCGTTGAGCGCCTATGTTATGTTCACAATTACCGTTTCTCGGGGTTTGATGGTCTTTCTCGTAATAAGTAGCGAACAAGTAATGCCCTCCTTTTTTGGGATAGTAGTCAAAGTCGCAGTCTTGTGTGTATGCGACAAAAATATGACATAAAATCTGTAAAATAAGGGCAAACCATTTCATAATTCAATACAAAGATACATTGAAACACTAACGTATACCCTTAGCTATGAAATGGGTTCAACTGAAAATGAATTATTCTTTGATGATGCGCAAGGTTTCCGTGCTGTTTGCTAGAGAAACACGCACTAAATAAAGGCCTGCGGGCATTTTCGAGAGGTCGATTGTACGGGTCGTTGAATGGGGATAATCTTCCAGCAATACGGTGCCATCAAGTCCAAAGACTTGAATTGAATTCATTGGTGAACCGTGGGCAACAAGTGTGATTTTGTCTGTACTTGGATTCGGATAGGCTTGCACACCGTGTGTTTGTTCTTCTTGGATGCTTGCACCTTCATTGTTAAAAAACAATACGTTATCAATATATACAGTTCCCGAACCGCTCGGTGTTCCGGAGAAAATAAGTTGTGCAATGTGCGTATTTGAGTTTAGTTGAGAAAAGCTGGATAATGGAATTTCCAAGCTATGCCAATTTTCAGCGGGTAATACGTAGGAAAGTTCACTTTCGCTGTCATCACCACCGGCATATTGACCGTCACCTCCGAAGTCAACCAATTTGACGTTGAATTGAGTCATGTTTGGTGTCCAAAAATCAACCCGAAAATGAGTCATGGAAGTGACATCGATTACATTATTTCCTAACATTTCTACCCCTGCAAAATTCAAGGCATCATACCGTTTGGTGTCGTTGCCGCTGAGTTGCAAATCACTAACTTGAGCTGCCGACCACGGGGCCATCCAGGTATCTACCGGAACATTTTGGTACGGGTTACTGAATAACGAAATCACATTAGCTTCTGGATAGGTTGGGGTAGGGGCAGGACCCATTGGAGTGGGATTGCCACCGTTTTGATTTGAAAATTTAATGTTGTCGAACAAGCAAATGCGGTTGTCGCTTCGCTGCGTAAAATCTGGGAATATGATGATTTGATCAATCCCTGTAGATGAAGGGGCACTCACTACGTTGCTAAAATCAAAGGTGAGTTCTTCCCATTGGTTAATTAAGGTGTTACTTACTAAAATCTCACCGGTAGACGCGCCTGCTGGGGTAGCAAACTTAATACCTACTGGACTGATAATTGGCTTGTAAACCATAATTTTTACTACACAATTTGTTGCAGTAAGGTTAAAGGTTCCGATGCCTTGTCCGTGTACTGATTCTACACCGGCCCATGGCGCTCCTGCTACATTCGCTGTAAAGCGAGCTACTGTGGTGGAGGTATTAATCCCGCTTGGGTCAGGATTTGCTATGATTTCTAAGGGCGGGTTAAAGTCGTTTTCGAAGGTGGTCCATTGCCATGTTGCGCCATATCCGGATGGTTCAAAATCAATCGGACCAAGTTGTGCAGTACACAGTTGATACATAAAAAAGAAAAGCACCAATACATGTACACGCATATCAATTAGGTTTAGTAATTGTTAAAAGTACAATAATAAATTCAGGTATTCTTTTTTATCGATTCGATTAACTTGTTCTGCGTTTTGAATTGGAAAAGAAATCAAATCAAACATTACATTTTCTTAACATTTTATTGAGGTGGCTATCAAGGTAGAATTGCGACCTTTGCAGCGAATTTATGACTACTCTCTTTGTTTCTACCGTTGTGTCCCTTTTCTCACTCATTAATCCCTTGAGTGCGATGCCTGTGTTTATTTCGTTAACGAACGGGTTCCCAAAAGATCATTTATTTCGTACCATCCGACGGACCTCTATCTATGTGTTTGTGGTGTGTGTATTGTCGTTTTTTATTGGGGAGTTTGTCCTTAATTTCTTTGGGGTATCAATTCACGCCTTAAAAATTGCAGGTGGAATCATCATTTCTCGTTCGGGATTTCAATTGTTAAATGCCCAGCATAAAAGCGATGTTCAAGGACCAATTGAAGATGAATCTAGACTGAAAGAAGACATTTCGTTTAGTCCCTTAGCGATGCCCCTTTTAGCGGGTCCGGGTTCTATTTCCTTATTGATTAATCTAGCACTTCAGACGGATGATTTTCAAAGTAAGGGCGTAATACTAGCCGGAATTTTTACAGTTTGTTTGAGCATTTATCTTATTCTTTCTTCTGCTCCTTTTATCCTTAAATATCTAGGTCAAAGTGGATTACGTACCTTATCCAAAATTATGGGACTCTTGGTTCTTTCTATCGGGATACAAATGATTGTTGCAAGCGGCAGGTCCCTATTTTATGCGTCTATTTAATTTCTTCGAACTCATCGAAATCCTCAGGGTCGCGTTTGGGAGGTTTTGATTTCGGACCCCGAAGCATCCATGTAATGGCTGCCAAAAAACGAATCAGGGTAGCAAGCAAAAAGAAGAATCCTGCAAGTTTAAATATCCATCCAATAATCGGAACCTGAATTAAATCGTGCGTTTGTTCATAAAACCATTGGGTAACCACGCTATCTAATGCTACTGGAAAAAATATCCAAAGTATAGTAACAGAAATCGAGATAAGAGCTACCGCCCATTCCCATTCATTTTTCATTTTTACTTTCTTATAAAGATTCGAATAAAATTGAACCTGAACCGCAGCTTGTTCAGACCGAAGATTCCGGAGAAGATATAAGAAATATGTAATCAATGAAAGCACCAACATGCTATTAACCGTTAAAGCACCTTCTGTTTTAGCAACAAATTTCAACACCAATACACCCAAAAATAAAGATTGAAGGAGCTGTAAAAAATACCGAAATGAGGTACGAATATTTTCCGGAAGGATCACCATTAACAGCAATTGCAACCAAAACCAAATAAAGGCAAAGGCAGAAAATAATACCCCCAGGTGGAAAATTAATGATAGTGCTTTCATTATTTTGGTAATATTTGAAATTCCATGTATGAAGCTGGTGCTTCCGTGGCTGTTTTAGGGTTGAAGTCAAGCCGTAATACCTTACCTTCTGTCCTTCGATTCAATTGGTGCAGGTATTCGAAAAGCACATCATTCTCTTTCTTACTTTGAATAAATTCTTCATTTAGTTTTATCATTTTATTTTGCATTGGATCAAACCACATCGCAGGTTCTGATTCACCCTTACCAACGGGTATAATTCTTCGGGGGTCAATGTTTAGCTCTTGAACCAAATACTTATAACACGCTTTAGCTCGATTTTCAGAAAGCATTTGATTTCTTGTTTCCTCGCCGCGTGAATCCGTATGAGAAATTAATTCTATCATTAAATTAGGGTAGTCTCCAAGTAATTTTGCTACAGATTTTAGCGAGTCATAACTGTTTACGGTTGAATCATTAATAAAGGTCCATTTGTTAAATTCATATTGAATATTTGGAAAGCGAATGATGTGTTGCTCTTGCGCTTCGGGCTCATTAATTTCAAATATGCGGCTGATTTTTTGTCCGATGGAGTCGGTAATTTGTAATTTATAAGACCCTTTTCGAAGTGAACCAATATCTTGGGTTGTCATGCCATTAGACCATTGGTATTTATACGGCTTTACACCGGATTCAATGTCAATGTCGATCATTCCATCAGCGCCTTGAAATTCACTGGTATGTTTGATTTCATTCACTTTCAGGATTAATTCCGGCGGTTCAATGGCCCAAGCTGTCCATAAATCTAGGTCCTTCCCGTCACGGTTACTTGACCAAATGGCTTGATTATCAATGAGCGAGAAATAGGCATCAAAGTTTGGTGTATTAATTGTTTTTCCGAGGTTGATTGGCTTTGACCATGAATTCCATTTACCCTTTCGAACACTGTAATAGATGTCGGCGTCTCCTTGGCCTTTAAATCCGTTGGAAGAAAAATAGAGGGTATCGTTATTGGGGGATAGAAATGGTGAAATTTCAAACCCAGGGCTATTAATGGTAGAGCCAAGGTGCTCTAATTCCGACCATCCGTCGTTGCTAAACATCGAATAATACAAATCTTCTTCCCCTTCGGAACCCGCGCCTTCATATGATACGATTACAACTTGCTGATCCCTCGATACCGTATATCCAACATACTTTCCATCAATGTCTAAGCCCGGTATGTCGAGTTTCTTTTTAACCAACCAATTGGTGTCTTGATTTTCTCGTGTAGCGATGGTGATGCCTTTTTCTAAATCTCGTTCGGTACCATAGGAACTGATTAAATATAACAACCGTTGGGAACTATCTGCTGGATTCACTCCTTCAGATACTACTGCATTGTGTAGTTTGTTATTCAAGGATTTCAATGCATAAGGTGTACCCCAACCTTCATTTGTTTTTTTACTAACCCAAATGTCTTGATCATAAATTCCCCCTGTATTTTTAGGGTCGAATGTTCTTACAAAATATAACATGTTTCCCTCTGCCGAAAACACCGCATTGCTTTCATCCGCTGAAGTGTTTAGGGTTGTTCCAAAACGCAACGGCGTGGTGAATTCATAGATTTGAGTCCAACCATAGTTGAAGACGATAAAACAAAGAATAAATAAGCGGGCTTTAAAATCCATAACTTAAATAAATTTCATGTCCCCCATTACTAAACCGATTGATTCGATTGGTTGAGAAATCAAATGCATACCCAATCTTCAAATTATCCGACACTTCCATTCCTGCCATCAGTCCAGCGGAGGCATTATAGTGATAGTTTATTCCCGCCCAAAAAATATAATTAATGGTTGTCATCAGCGTAGCTTCAAGAGAAACCGGCCCGTGATTCATTTGTTTTGCTACAAGGATGGGCTGTAAATCCAAGCCATTGGCTATTTTAAAGGTATAGCCAATCAAGGCATTCCAATGATATTGTTGGTCGAAAAAGCTAGTTTGTTGAACAAGCCCATTGGGGATTCCTCCGTGATGAATGGCACCGGAGAAAATGGCTTTCTTTGAAAATAGTGTTAGCCCGAACCCACTGCTTAGTGAAAGCGCCCGTAACCCATTCGCTAAATAGGCGTCATACGTGGCATCTCCTCCACCGTAGGGCAATTGCGGATCGTTAAGATTTAACACGCTTGCTTGACTTGGAGAAAACACATTGTTTCTTAGGCCCATTCGTAGCCCCGCACTTAATTTCCATGTTTTATTAATGGGGATATTAGCGGCATAACTACCACTCACGTCGAGATATTTAAAAGCACCATAATTATCAGAGATAACTTGTCCGCCGACAAAATGCTGTACTACGATATTTTTTTTCTTTTGTAGCGGTTCATATTCTCGTTGAATTCTACTTCCTGGATTGAATATCGTTTTAACCTTTTTCTTAATCATCGTTTGCCCAATGCAAGCGATGGTTCTTGGTTCATTCCCAAAACCTAGCATTTGCCACCTCGCAATTAAGGATATGTTACTTTGCTTATTCATGGCCATTCCCGATGGATTATACACCGAGTAATTCATTGGGATTTGACGAAATTGCGGCATTTGTTGCCCCAAAAGACTCAGTGAAAAAATCGTAAAAACAACGGTGATTAATCTCATGGCGCACGTAAAATTGTTATTGTTCCATTGATCGGTTCTATGCTTCCATCTGCTGCCTTTTCAATAATGTAGTAATAACTTCCAACGGGTAATTCTTCACCATTTAATGTACCATTCCATGGCGATGAAGCATAATCCCCTTCGATGCTCGTGTATATATTTTCTCCCCACCGATTGAAAATTTTAACTTGATTTAAAGGGAACTTAGCGTCCAAGCCCACAATATTCCACACATCGTTATCCCCATCGCCATCGGGAGTAAATGCACTGGGCACAACTAAATTACATGCAACTATTTCTGTAGAAAATCCAAACACATCACTAATGCATCCATTCACAACTTGTACCACATAATACGTAGTTGAACTGTCGTTGCTTGGGTAAAATATGGGACCACTTTCTAAGTATTGACTCAGATTTGAATCAGCAAACCAGGATATTACACCGTTTGGATTGGGGT
Source organism: Flavobacteriales bacterium (assembly GCA_947463385.1). GTDB lineage: Bacteria > Bacteroidota > Bacteroidia > Flavobacteriales_D > Crocinitomicaceae > UBA952. The sequence continues at coordinate 925 of CANHSL010000041.1, read as the reverse complement.
TTGTCAAGGATATACTTCCTGAAGGCTCATTTTCACAAACAACCGTGTCTCCTGTAATTATAGGTGTCTGTGGAACGGATAAGGAGTCAAGGAGTATGGTGCCATCTAAGGTTCTGGTGCAGAATTCATCACTTATTGATACGAGTTCGTACAATCCGGCTTCTGTACCCAAATACAGTGGGTCTGAAGCTCCAGCGGTCACTTGCTCCATTCCATTTAGGTTCCATACTACCGTTACGGGATAGGATGCGCTTAGGTAAAGCAATACCGAATCAAAACTTTGCAACGCACAATTGTAGGTTCCACCGGTTAAACTGAGTAAATTAGGGAGTGCATGCACCGTAAGTTCAAAGGTGTCTTTTGCGATCGCGTTACATAACGAAACACTATAAATTATTTGATATACGCCCGCACTACTGCCTGTGGTATTGATTGCTCCTGTTATCGGATCTAAGTTAAGTCCGCCGGGAAATGAACTATAGGTTCCGTTGCTTGGCGTTGATGCCGACAACGACGGGGTGCTTATGCCAGCGTTTAGACAGAGGTCATTGGGATAACTTAAGCCCAAGGCTGGATTTCCTTGTATGATTTGTACATTCGCTTGGTTAGAACACGATCTTAAGGTACTGAATGTAATGTCATCGATTGCGAAGTCGTTCCCTAATCCACTTTGATTCAAATTTTCTATTAATAAGATGGCTAAACTATCAGTGCCAGAATTCCAGGTAGTGCTTTGTTGTTGCCATGAACAGGTGGTGTTTGTTAAGGTGTCAACGCTAAGGGAAATTCCATTTATGCTGGCTTTTAAAATTGCAGGGTTGTTACTTTCTACGGATTGCGCATAATAGGAGAAGGTATAATTGGTGTTTTTTTCTACTGAAATCACTTGCCTCCAAACCGAGGTGTTTCCTGAGATGGCCCCATC
>CANHSL010000040.1 GCA_947463385.1 Flavobacteriales bacterium | reverse complement strand
GGGGGATGAATCTGACGAGTATCAGTCTTCGGCAGTGAGGATGACTTTACCAAGAGTAAAAATCAGTTAGTAATGGAGGCTCTATGTTCATCACCCTCCTGAATCCTCCCTCAAGGGAGGAGGAAGATTTTTGTTTCCCTCCTCGAGGATGGATTAAGGGAGGTGACATTGGCGAGTATCAGTCTTCGGCAGTGGGGATGACATTGGCTCATTTCAATAAAATTCAGAGTGAATAACAGGTCTATTTTAGACAAATCAAAGCATAATGAATTTTATCTCTAGCAGCAATTAAATCACTCAATATTTCTTGTTCTCTTAGCCGAAAAACGCGATATCCTAAGGCTTCAAGATTTGTTTGCCGAATCATATCTTCTTCACCCTTCAATTCATGTGAGGAGCCATCAATTTCTATGATCAATTTGAAGTCAGGAATAAAAAAATCAACAATATAATTATTAATGGGCCTTTGTCGTAATACTCGCACTCCAATTTGTTTTCGAGAGAGTACTTGCTTCCAAAGCATCTTTTCAGCTTTTGAGACTGAATTATTGCGAAGCTTCCTTGCTAACGGACGAAGCGCTTTGTTATAATGGTTATTGGTAAACATTTTAAGTTGGTTGAAGCATCACAACGGCAACTTATATTTGATTATTTTAATGGCAGAGGATAAGGTTACTATGTCATCCCCCTCTATCCCCCTTCAAAAGGGGGAAGAAGAAGATTTCCTAGAGTCTCAAAATCCAAATGTCCGATTGTCCAAATGGCAAATTGTCCTAAAGTCCTTGAATCCTTGAGTCCTTGAATCCTTGAGTCCTTGAATCCTTGAATCCTTGAGTCCTTGAGTCCTTGAATCCTTGAGTCCTAAAGTCCTGATGTCCTAAGGTCCTAAAGTCCTTAGATCTACCCCAAGGCCACATCTAAGATCATCATCACTACAAAGCCACCGATAAACCCTAGGACGGCCAAGTCGGTGTATTTGTCACGTTGTGTTTCAGGTATCACCTCTTCTACAACTACAAAAATCATAGCCCCTGCGGCAAAGGCAAGTGCGAACGGTAAGATCGGTTGAATATAAATGACTGCAAGCGCCCCAATGACTCCTGCAATCGGTTCTACAATAGCCGAGAGTTGTCCATACCAAAAGGACTTAAACCGGCTTGCTCCTGCCCTACGCAAAGGCATTGCGACGGCAAAACCTTCCGGGAAATTCTGAATGGCAATCCCTATAGCCAAGGCCACAGCACCGCCAATGGTTGCACCTCCAAGTCCATTAGCCGCAGCACCAAATAACACCCCAACAGCCAGACCTTCCGGAATATTGTGCAGTGTAATTGCTAACACCAGTAAGGTAGTTTTATGCAGTTGTGTTTTAACCCCTTCGGTTTCATCCTCATTAAAATTGAGGTGAAGATGCGGCATTTTTTTATCTAAAAAGTACAAGAATAATGCGCCAGTAAGAAATCCAACAGCGGCGGGCATCCATGGCATGGATGGGTATAATTTTTCTGACATTTCAATCGATGGATTCAACAAGGACCAAAAACTAGCAGCCACCATTACTCCACCGGTGAAGCCTAGCATGGCATCCAATACACCCCGATGCATGGTTTTAAAAAGAAAAACCAAGGCCGCTCCCGCCGCAGTCACTAACCATGTGAAAACCGTAGCAATCAACGCGGCCCAAACCGGGTGAATGTGTTTAAAAAACTCAATCAAAGCATTCATAGGTTTCAAATTTAAGAACATTTGTAAAACCAAGGTAAGTTACTTATCTTTGATTCAAATAAATACCGCATGAAGTCAATCTTCCTATTTCTACTATTAGCTGTTGGATTTTTAATGAATGGTTGCAGCAAGCAAGACGACACCATCCTTCGTGTATATGTTGGTTACAATGGTCAACCGAAATTAAGCGCAAAGGTGGTTATCGATGGCGTAACTCAAAATCCACCCCAAAGTCCGTTTGTAATGACAGAATTTACCGATGTAAATGGTTTAGCGGAATTTAACCTTAAAGACTATATCAAACCCGGTTCATACGGAGGAAGCACGGTAGATTGTACGGTTTACCTAATTAAAAACTCACCGTCTAGTGATACAGTAAAAACAATCTTTGTTGAAGCATTTAAGACAACAAAGCAACAGTTTTTATTCAATTAAGATTCACGTTTAGAGGAAAAATCACCTGCTAAATCGCAGGGAATACGTACCTTTGCATTCATTTTAAGGCTATGGCAAAAAACGCAACATCGCGACTAGAAGACTATTCCAAGTGGTATAACGACTTGGTACATAATGCTGATTTAGCTGAACATTCCGATGTAAAAGGCTGCATGATCATAAAACCTTATGGCTATGCCATTTGGGAAAACATGCGTGATATTTTGGATCGTATGTTCAAGGAAACTGGTCACTCCAATGCGTATTTCCCCTTGTTTATTCCTAAATCTTATCTAAGTAAAGAAGCGAGCCACGTAGAGGGATTCGCTAAGGAATGTGCGGTGGTTACGCATTATCGATTGAAAATGTCTGACGATGGAAAAAGCGTGGTTGTTGACCCGGACGCCAAATTACAAGAGGAGTTAATCATTCGACCAACCTCTGAAACAATCATTTGGAATTCATACAGAAACTGGATACAGTCATACCGAGATTTACCCATTTTAATTAACCAATGGGCAAATGTGGTGCGTTGGGAAATGCGTACGCGCTTATTCCTTCGAACCGCTGAATTCTTATGGCAAGAAGGCCATACGGCACATGCGACCAAAGAAGAAGCAATAGAAGAAACAAATCAAATGTTACGCGTGTATGCCACGTTCGCGGAAGAATTTATGGCAATGCCCGTGATTATGGGACGAAAAACTGCCAGTGAGCGATTTGCCGGCGCAGATGATACCTTGTGTATTGAAGCCATGATGCAAGACGGAAAAGCATTACAAGCAGGAACCTCGCATTTTTTAGGTCAGAATTTTGCGAAAGCGTTTGACGTTAAGTTTGCTGACAAATCGGGTAAATTAGACTACGTATGGGCTACTTCTTGGGGAGTAAGTACGAGACTGATGGGCGCTTTGGTCATGACACATTCTGATGATGAAGGCTTAGTTTTACCTCCGAAATTGGCTCCGATTCAAGTAGTTGCCATTCCGATTTATAAGACAGAAGAGGAACTTCACTTGATCGAAGAGAAATTTAAGTCCATCGGGAATGCATTAAAATCCCTGGGCATTCGATTCAAGTTTGATGGAGACGACAACAAACGTCCGGGTTGGAAATTCAATGAATACGAAGTAAAAGGAGTTCCGATTCGATTGGCCATGGGTCCAAGGGATTTAGAAAACGGACAGGTTGAAATTGCTCGAAGAGACACTAAAGAAAAATCATCGATTGCCGCGGATGGTGTGGTTGAGCACATTGCTGCATTGCTTGATGAAATTCAAGCCAATTTATTGGAACGGTCGAGAGCACATCGCGAAGCGAATACCTTTAGTGTCGATACCTACGAAGAATTTAAGCAGCGCATTGACGAGGGTGGATTTTTCTTAGCGCACTGGGATGGTACAGCGGAAACAGAAGAGTTGATTAAAAACGAAACGAAAGCAACCATTCGTTGCATTCCGTTTGATGGACCGAGCGAAGCAGGAACTTGCATGGTTACTGGTAAGCCCTCTGCACAGCGTGTAATATTTGCCAAAGCATACTAGGTATTGCGAACCTTTCATTTCAAGCATTTTAGTATACTCCACAACGAACATTCCCTTCCCGTTGGAACAGACGCTATGATGCTAGGTGCCCTCACGAATCATGAATCCCCAAAACGAATTTTAGATGCCGGCGCTGGTTGTGGTGTTCTTGGGCTGATGATGGCTCAACGCTTTCAAAACGCGCAAGTTACGTGTATCGAACTGGATGAAAAAGCGGCCAATGAATGTTACAAAAACGTTGAATCAAGTCCGTTTCGTGAACGAATCAATGTAATCCAAGGCGATATTTTAGTCTCTTTAGCATCAGAGTACGATCTAATCATTAGCAATCCGCCCTATTATTTCACGGATAACAGCTCATCACAAGGTAATAGCCTACAAAAACATAGCACTGCGGAAGATTTTTCAGCATGGATTGGTGCTTGTTATTCGCTCCTCTCAACACATGGAACCTATTGGATGATTTACCCGAGTAACCAAGAACACGCAATTGCAGAATTAACGAACGCCCATAAATTCTATGAAACAACAAGGCATGTGCTATTAAATCAACATCAGCAAGCTGTTCGAATAATTAGTGCCTATACAAAGCAGGCCAGTCCAAGAATTGAAACGAATTTTTCGCTACGAAATCAAGATGGAACGTATAGCGACTCCTATCTTGAATTAACCAAAGAATTTCATGCAAAAACACCATTAAGGTAACTTAGGTTACCGAAAGTAGTTTTATGAATGCGTACCTTCGTAGAAATAATTGATCATGAAAAAAGGATCCAAACTCTACAGCATCGCAACCATGACCTGTCCGCAATGTCAGGAATCAAAGATGATGGTAGCTAACCCATATCGACTATCTACGATGGGTGAAGTAAAAAACATATGTGAAGTCTGCGGATTAGATTTTAAGCCGGAGCCCGGATTTTACTACGGCGCCATGTATGTTTCATACGCCCTAGGCGTGGCAGTTTTTGTTACGATTTGGGCTTCATGCAACTGGTTTTTTGATAACGTTGGCGTGTGGACACAAATTAGCCTGGTTCTTATTGCGCTGATTGGATTAGGTCCTTATTTATATGCCTTATCTAAAGTAATTTGGGCTAACTTCTTCTTCAGTTATAAGCAGAATGCAGCCGCTGGTCGATAAAAAACAATTACTTCACGATACCATTGGGTATATTTTGGAGGAGGCGCTTATTGAGGAGATGAGTAAAATAGCCAAAATACGGGAAACTGTTCAAGATGAAATTATCATCCATGTAGGTGATGAATTAAAAATGATTCCGATTGTTGTTTACGGCTCTATTAAAGTATCCCGTGAAAATACAGCAGGCGATGAATTGTTGCTTTATTACATTGAAGGTGGAGACACCTGTGCTATGACCTTACAATGCTGCGTGCGGAAAACGGATTCACAAATCAAGGCCACATCCATGGAACCTTCCCTCCTACTCATGTTTCCGAGCGAATACATGCAATTGTGGATGGATAAATACCGTTCTTGGCGCGAGTACATTCTGCAATCCTACCACACCCGAATGCTCGAGCTCATGGAAACCATTGATGAAATTGCCTTCATGCGCTTGGACGAGCGCTTAATAAAATATTTAACGGATCAGGTTAAGTTATTGGGGAATTTAGAACTCCACCATACCCACCAAGAAATCGCAGATGACCTACACTCATCTCGGGTCGTGATTTCACGCTTGTTAAAACAGTTAGAAAACAAAGGGGCCATACAAATTCGAAGAAATCGAATTATTCTGAAAGAAATCTAGTCGTTACGCTGCAACTTAAATTCTGAAGATTTATGAAAGGTGATCTTTGGATAATCCTGTTCAGCCATTGATAACAGGAAAGGTGTTTCCGCCAAGAAAACCCAGTTTTCATCTTTATCAATCGCCATATGGTTAGATTTTGCTCGCTTAAAGCGCTCGATTTCGGCATCATCATCTGATGTTAACCAACATGCTTTAAAATAATTCCTAGGTACAAAACGACAGTTTGCCCCATATTCATGAATCAATCGATAGTTGATCACCTCAAATTGTAACTGACCAACGGTTCCCACAATCTTTCTATTACCTGGTTGTTGGATAAATAATTGCGCTACCCCTTCATCAATGAGTTGTCGAACCCCTTTATCCAATTGTTTAGATTTTAATGGATCCAGATTCTCCAATTCTTGGAAGATTTCTGGTGAGAAACTTGGAATTCCTTGATACATCATTTTCTCGCCTTCGGTCAGGGTATCCCCTATTTTAAAGTTCCCCGAATCGTATAGTCCAACAACATCTCCTGGAAACGCTTCATCAATGACACTTTTGTCTTGAGCCATAAAAGAAGTCGGGTTTGGAAACTTCATTTTTTTATCTGACCGCACATGATAGTAAAACTGATTGCGTTCAAATCTACCGGATACTATTCGCAAAAACGCGATACGGTCGCGGTGTTTTGGATCAAGGTTTGCGTGAATCTTAAAAACAAACCCACTAAACTTCTCCTCTGACGGTTCAATAAAACGCTTATCCGTTTCTCTTCCACGCGGTGAGGGAGAAATCTCGCAGAAGGTATCCAACAATTCTTTTACCCCAAAGTTGTTCACTGCGGAGCCAAAAAATACCGGAGCTACATCCCCTGACAAGTACGAATTTCTATCAAATTCATCATACACTCCTTCCACCATGGCTAATTCCTCACGCAATTCAGCCGCAGCTTGTTCACCAATGATTTCATCTAACTCCGCATTATTAATATCTTCGAAAGAAACAACCTCTTCGGATATTTTGGTTTTATTGGCAGCAAAAAGATTTAATCCCTTTTGATAGATGTTATACACCCCTTGAAACCTATCACCCATTCCAATGGGCCAGGTTAAGGGACAAACCCGAATCGCTAAGGTTTTTTCTAATTCATCCAACAAATCGAAGGCTTCTTTCCCGTCGCGGTCAAGTTTATTAATAAAAATAATAACGGGAGTCTTTCGCATGCGACAAACTTCCATTAAACGTTTGGTTTGCTCCTCCACCCCGTTTGCGCAATCGATTACTAGAATTACCGAATCCACGGCAGTTAAGGTTCTAAAGGTATCCTCGGCAAAATCTTTATGTCCAGGAGTATCAAGGATGTTAATTTGCTTTCCATGATATTGAAAAGCCATAACAGAGGTGGCAACGGAAATCCCCCGTTGTTTTTCGATTTCCATGAAATCCGAGGTGGCCGATTTTTTAATCTTATTATTCTTTACCGCACCGGCCGTCTGAATGGCACCACCAAAGAGTAACAACTTTTCAGTCAACGTGGTCTTACCAGCATCGGGATGCGAAATGATCCCAAAGGTTCTACGTTTTTCTGTCGCTTCTAGATTTTTCATGTAAATGAAAAAGACCACACAAGGTGGTCTTTAAAGAGTTATTTAATTCGAATTAGAAAATCTCATTCGCAGCAAAATGAAACGCTCCTTCAATCGCAGCATTTTCATCTGAATCTGAACCATGAACGGCATTTCTACCTTTACTTTCTGCATATGCCTTACGGATTGTTCCTTCTGCAGCCTCCGCTGGATCTGTAGAACCAATTAGTTTTCGGAACGAAGCAACCGCATCTTCTTTCTCAAGAATTGCCGCGATGATTGGACCAGAAGTCATGTATTCAACAAGTTCTCCGTAGAACGGACGCTCGTTATGCACTTCATAAAATTTACTCGCTTGTTCTGTAGTTAAGCGCGTATATTTCATCGCTTTAATCGTAAACCCGTCTTGAATAATCATGTCGATAATTTTGCCCATGTGACCATTCTCAATCGCATCAGGCTTAAGCATTGTAAAAGTTCTATTCGTTGCCATTTTATTTGTAATTTGGGTGCAAAGATAGGCAATACTTTTCAGTAACTAAAATGTGTAATTTCGTTAAAATAACTCGAATGCTTAAGTATACGACCCTGTTATCAATTTTTCTACTTTGGGCTTGTATACCCTCAGAAAAATCCGCTACAAAACAAGCGAAAAATAAGCCTGAAAAACCCCTCATTAAAACACCTGCCAAGCCTACGAATTCAGAGCAGCTGATCACGAAAGAACCAATTAAAGAACATCTTACCCGCAACCCTTTACCGAAGGAAGAGCCTTCGACTTTGAAGAGAGAAAAAAAATCTCAGAATACCTTAACAAAAACATACGAATACACAAATCCTTCCTTAAGCGAATGGGAAGAACATTTCGAGAAAGACCCCAAATGGATGGCACTCTATCAGGAAAGCGTTGATCATTATTTAATAGGGGTAGCAAATAATCTGGAGCAGCAATCAAACTTACGCATTGCGCGCAGCATCCTCGTATTTGTTTATGGAAAGAAAATGAATGAGACCTTTGTTCTTAGTCCGGAGTTTGTTGAGTTTGCAAAAAACAAATTTGAGCATTCAACAGAACTAAGCACGTTTATTCAAACCCACCCAACTCGAATTATTGAAGATTAAGCGTTTTTGGCAACGCCTTTTTCTTTGTTGCAAATTCTACAATGATACCAATAGTTGGCTGCACTATCCCTGAAGTATTTTCAATCAATTTGGTTTTATATCGGGTTGGATCATTTGGATCTATAACCGGCGCACCCGAAGCATCTGTTTCTACTAATAAAATCGGAGCTACCTTGGTTTTATATCCATACAAATTCTGAATATCTAAGTAGAAATTCATGTTGAACTTATCTAAAAACAACTTTTTGTCGAGACGTACATTTAATTGATGGAAACTCGCTTCACGCTCGGTATTCAAACGGCTATAATCAAGTAAACCCACCCCATTAATGTTCCAATTTGAAATCAAACGTGAGGTCTCGATATCATATGGGGTATATGGTGAGCCCCCAGAAAACAACCAACGCATACCAAGCTCCCACCCTTTCTTAAAGCGTTTTCCACCTGTTAAAGAAACGATGTGACGGCTATCCCATGCGGTTGGAACATACTCGTCATTTTTGTTTTTAAACTCAGAAATCACGTAAGTATAAGCAACCACTGCATAAAACCCTTTGTACAGTTTCTGTTGGAAGAGGAATTCACCCCCATAAGTTCTTCCCTGAGACATACTTTTAACGGCCTCATTTCCAACCACACCGAAATCAGATCCTTGATTTGCCAAGCAGATTGAATCTTTTAGACTGAATGGATAGCGGTCATATTTTTTATAGAATCCTTCGAGTGTAAGCCTCGAACTTGCTTTGGTGCGATACTCTGCGCCAATAACAAAATGATCTGCGCGGATATATTGGATGTCGTTTTGTTTATTAACCAAGTCCCCTAGCGAATTTCTATAGCCTAAGATAGTATATGCAGGAATCTGATGAAACCTAGAAACATTCGCATTCAACGCCAAAGACTCATTGATTCGGAAATTCAAGGAGAGCGATGGGGATAATTGATTTAACGGATTGGCCATTGTTTTTGAATAGTTTGAACCATCCATGCGTAAGCCAAACGAAGCATTTAAGCGTTCCTTAAAAAACGACTGACTAACCTGTGTGAAAAACGCATATTTACTAAGGAATAAATCCGACGTGTAGTCTATAACCTCAGGAAACCCTTGAATCGTAACGTTGGCATAGGTTTCGTTTCGGTAACGCGCATATTCGTAGCCTAATCCAACATTCCAACGGAAGCCATTCTTACGGTAGGTATGCTCCATTCGCACTTTATTTTCCGCTTCGAATGAGGCATAATTTTGCAATAAATTAGCCGGTGTTTCTATGAGGTCCTTGTATCGGTACGCTTTATTATTGAGCATATTTCTAGACACAACGATATTCTGAATTGACTGTTCCGAGAAATGTTGATAGTTTATTCCGACGGTATAATTCCATTGACTTTGCATCGGGATATTACCCAGAAGAAACTTATTGTATGCAATTTGTGCTGTATCTGTCAATCCATCATTTACATCGGCATTCAACGCAAATTGATCGATTGCACCCAAGCCAATAAACGAAATCCGATTCTGCGCATTGAGGTCCACGTTTACTTTATATTGAAAATCGTTATATGTTGGGAGTATTGGTAATTTTAGTACAGCAAATAGGAATTGTAAATAGGAACGGCGTGCTGAAAAAATGAAGTTTGCTTTTTTCCCAAGCGGACCATCGAAGGTTAAGGCGGCATCGCTCGAACCCAATGCGAAATTCGTAATTAAACCATCTTCGTTACCATCCTTTTGTTTGAAGGCCAATACACTGCTCAACCCGTTGGCACGATTCGCAGGAAAAGCACCCGAATAAAAATCAACCTCATTGATAAAATTCACGTTCAATAAACCAACAGGACCTCCACTGGAGCCTTGCGTTGCGAAATGGTTTATGTTAGGCACTTCAATACCGTCGAGGTAGAATTTATTCTCTCCGGGAGAACCACCGCGTATGATGATATCATTTCTAAACGTAGCCCGAGAAGCCACCCCCGGAAGCGCAGCGATTACTTTACTTACATCCCTGTTTGCGCCGGGTAGACGTTCAATTTCTGTCGCATTCAAGGTTTTTAGTGAAACGGGAGATTCAGTATTTCGTTGAAATTTAGGTCCTTTTACCACAACCTCCTCTGATTCCTTACCAGAAACGAGTTCTTCCAGCACAAAATCAAGCGTAATGGAGCGGGCATTGGTTACTGAAATTTCATTTTGAAATGCAGGTTTATACCCTGTAGCTGTAGCCCTGAAGGTATAAATTCCTGGAGGCAATTTAGTGAACTCATAATTTCCTTCGGCATCTGAAACGGTTCCTGTAGATAATTCTACAATTAATATTTTCACCCCATCAAGGGCTTGATTATTTGTGAGATTTACGGTCTTACCTCGAACAATACCATTTTGAGCAAAGATGAAGAAAGGAGAGAGAAATAATAAAATAAAAAGGCCTCGCATGCTGTTGATTTTTTATTTCAAAACATACGAGGCCGTAAAAAGTTCGTTACAAGAACCTTATTCCTTACCTAACATTTCGTTTTTAAGGCTTTCTTGAGCTGGCGAAGTACCTAACCAAATCGCGAAAAGCGCTTTTTTGAATTCTAGTCCAGGGATGGTTCCTTTGAGGTCTCCGTTTTTGTAAATTTTAACCCCCTTGCTCGGCACATAATCGAAGTAAATTTTATCTCCATCTTTAAATTCCTCACTTAGACAGGTCATAAATTTTTTCTGCTCCTCCTGCGTTGCTTTTCCAGAACTTGCATTCTTAAACCCCTCAGTAACAGCTGTTTTGAACTTGTCGCGTGTAACCATAGAAGAAACTATTTTTATGTGGATACCCATTTCTTCATCTGCCGTAATGATTTTCGTAGCATCGGTAGATTTCTTTTTCAAATACAAGGCAGCAACGTACATGTCCATGAAATACTTTTCACGCACCCCAGCACCATTAATAACAACTGGAACTTCGTTGATGGTTGTTTCGGTGTAAAAAGTTACTCCGTGATACTCTTTAGTTTTTTTGGTTTGAGACCAGCCTATCGAAACTACGCTAAGCACAGTCATTAGTAAAGCAATTTTTTTCATGTTGTTTATTTTTTTTTCGAAACTACTAAAATATTTTAGATATCACATTACCGACAATTTCCATGCCGTAGGGTGTCATAATGGATTCAGGATGAAATTGCACCCCGTACTGTTTTGTTTCGTGATTTTCAACGGCCATGATTACACCGTCTTCATCCATCGCGGAAATAACGGATGGGTCGAGGTCTTTGACGGCCCAACTGTGATACAGCCCAACCTGAAGTTGATTTGGAAGGTTTTGAAGTAACAAATCATGCTTTAAGCAGGTAAGGGAACCAGTAATTCCATGACGAATAGCTTCTAAATTATAGAGTGTTCCTCCCATGTCAAGCCCAAGTCCTTGCATGCCAAGACAAACCCCAAACACAGGAATGCGTCCTTTACAAAAGGAAATAATGGCTTGCATTGCATGAGTTTCTTGAGGCAATCCTGGACCAGGCGAGAGAATAATCCCGTTGAAGTCTAACAAAAAATTCAACGCATCAGTTGGGATTTCGTGATCACTTCGGACCTCAACCTGACAACCTTGGGCTTCAAAATAATGCACCAAGTTAAAAACAAACGAATCGTAAAAATCCACTACAAGTACACGCATTTTGTTCATTTGTTTTACTTTTACAAAGTTAGCTTCATAAGGCATCAAACGCGCAATTTTATGAAACAATCCGTAAATATACCAAACGCCCCTGCTCCAATTGGACCCTATTCGCCTGCAATAATCGCAGGAAATCAACTGTTCGTAAGCGGTCAAATTCCGCTTGAACCATTGTCGGGGACCTTTAAAAACGAAACGATTGAAGAGGCCACAGCGCAAGTAATGGAAAACCTTAAAAACATCATCATTGCTGCGGGATTCACCATGAATGACGTGGTAAAATGTAGTATTTTTTTAAAAGATTTGAATAATTTTTCCGCCGTCAATCAAATTTACGCAAGCTATTTCAGCGAAACACCTCCGGCCAGGGAGACGGTTGAAATCAGTCGACTCCCAATGGATGCCATTGTAGAAATCTCTTGTATCGCAATCAAGGCTTGAAATCAGAACAAGACATAACATTAACGGTCATTATCGTAAATTATAATGTTGCCTACTTTTTAGAGCAATGTTTACTTTCCGTGTTTAATTCAAGAGGCATTGAGCAAATTGAAGTATTTGTTATAGACAATCGAAGCAGTGACGGCTCGGTAGCAATGGTTCAAGAGAAATTCCCGCAAGTAAACCTTATTGTGAATCAAGAAAATGTTGGTTTTTCAAAAGCAAATAATCAAGGAATAAAATTGGCCCATGGGAAGTATATCGTATTGTTAAATCCGGATACGGTGGTTGAAGAGCAAACCTTCGAAAAAACAATTGCGGCATTTGAGGCTGATGAGCAACTCGGGGGAATTGGAGTTCGAATGGTGGATGGAAAAGGTACGTTTTTACCTGAATCCAAGCGTGGACTTCCCACACCGATGGTCGCATTTTATAAAGTATTTGGTTTATCAAGGTTGTTTCCAAAATCCGCTCGGTTTGGACGTTACCACCTCACCTATTTAAGTGAATTTGAAACAAACGAGGTGGATGTATTGAGTGGTGCATACATGGGATTAAGGCATGAAGTATTGAATAACATTGGATTATTAGACGAGGCATTTTTTATGTATGGAGAAGATATAGATCTTTCTTATCGCATACAGAAAGCAGGATATAAGAATTTATATTTAGCCGACACAACAATCATTCACTACAAAGGGGAAAGCACAAAGAAAAGTTCAGTTAATTACGTTTTTGTTTTTTACAGAGCGATGATCATCTTCGCACGAAAACATTTTTCTCAGAATTATGCCCTCCTTTTCTCCCTATTCATTCACTTGGGAATTTATATAAGAGCTTCCTTGGCCGTGGCTAAACGAGTTATCAATCATACCTTTCCGATTCTATGGAATGTCGGAATAGGAATCATTGGACTTTATGGATTGACGGAGTTATGGAAATCCAATGAAATTGCTTTTCCTTCGGTAGTCTATTATGCCATGATCCCATCGTATTGGATAATTTGGTCGCTCACGAACCTACTGTCGGGGACCTATGACCCGCCGTTTAAACCGATGAAATTGCTGAATGGCACCCTAATCGGGACTACTCTTATACTGATCGCTTATGCCTTGCTCCCCAAAGATTTACAATTTTCTAGATTATTTATCCTCGGTGGGGCACTCTGGTTTTTGGGTTGGAACATCATCGATCGATTGATTCGATTTTTAATATTCAAACAATCCAGCGGTTGGAATCCATCTCGGAAGAAACGTTTTTTAATCATCGGAGAAGAATCCGAATTCAAACGAATCAAATTGTTGTTACTTCAGCACATGAATGAAGTAGCGTATGTCCATGGAACCTATATAAAAGATACGTATCCCGAAGCACGCTACAGTGTGAAAGAATTTGAACATCGTACCAATTTGAATTTATACGACGAGTTAATCTTCAGTGCCAAAGATTTAAGTGCTCATCAAATTATACATTGGATGACAACGATTAAATCCACCCATTTAGACTTCAAAATCGCACAACCGGACGCTAATTTCATCATTGGAAGTAACTCAATAGACACCTCCGGTGAAACATATCGAATCAATATAAATAAATTAAGTCGACCCGAGAATTTGAGGTCAAAACGCTTTTTCGACCTTACGTTTTCGCTATTACTTATCGCTACCTTACCTGTATCAATTTGGTTTTTTCAACATAAAATGGGACTGTTAAAAAACACATTCAAGGTGCTTATTGGAAAATTAACTTGGGTTGGGTTTATAGACACGACCGATGGATTCAAGGATCCACAACTCCCGGCATTAACACCTGGCGTATTAACCCCAAACCTTTCTGTAACAGTTACAGACCGTGGCCTGCTGGACAAACTAAACATTTTGTATGCACGAGATTATACCGTTTTAACCGACGTTCAAATCGTGTTAACATCCTTTAGAAAACTTGACCAACAAAGCTAAAAATACCCTCGAGTTTTAATCCCTTTTTCATACCTTTGCAGCATCTTAGGAAAGAACTATGGCAGAAATCGAAATTCGTCTACCCAAAATGGGTGAAAGTGTAACTGAAGCAACGATTACAAATTGGTTAAAGCAAGTTGGCGATGCCGTTGCATTGGATGAACCCCTTGTAGAGGTGGCAACGGACAAGGTAGATAATGAATTACCTTCAGAGGCTGCTGGTATTTTGATCAAGCAATTATTTCAAAAGGATGAAGTTGCACAAGTGGGTGATGTTATCGCTATACTCTCTACTGATGGAGCAAGCGCAGCATCAAATACGGAACCACTTCCTGCTATCGAAGAGAAGGCAGCTCCTGCACCCGTTGAGACGGCGCCTTCGTCGAATGCAAATGCGGTAAACACAGTTACGATAAGCTCAACGAATCGTTTTTATTCGCCGTTGGTAAAAAGCATCGCAAGTCAAGAAGGCTTAAGTCAGGCGGAATTGGATGGTATTGCCGGAACTGGTGCTGAAGGAAGGGTAACGAAAAAAGATATTTTAGCACATTTAGCAAGTAGAACGAGTCAGCCTATTGTGCCTCAAGCAACGTCAGTTGCAACAGCAAGCAAAACGATCGAACAGAAACCAGCACCAATACCTGTAATTGCATCTGGAACGGATGAAATCATCGAAATGGATCGCATGCGAAAGTTGATTGCGGATCACATGGTAATGTCGAAAAGTGTTTCTCCGCATGTTACTTCTTTTGTTGAAGCCGATGTTACGAATATTGTAAATTGGAGAAACAAGGTGAAGAAGGAATTCTTCAATCGAGAAGGCGAAAACATTACGTTCACACCGATCTTTATTGAAGCAGTTGTGCGCGCTATTCAAGATTACCCAATGATTAATGTTTCCGTTAATGGTACAACCATTATAAAAAAGAAAGACATTAATGTGGGAATGGCCACCGCCTTACCTTCCGGGAATCTTATTGTTCCTGTCATTAAAAATGCAGATCGATTGAACCTTATCGGCCTCACGAAATCGGTTAACGAATTAGCGAATAGTGCAAGAAATAATAAATTAAAACCTGAGGATATTCAAGGTGGAACCTACACCATTACAAATGTTGGTACTTTCGGAAATGTGATGGGTACTCCAATTATCAATCAGCCTCAAGTTGCCATCTTGGCCTTGGGAGCAATCCGAAAAGTTCCAGCGGTCATTGAAACGCCTGAGGGAGATTTTATTGGCATCCGACACAAAATGTTCTTGTCTCACTCATACGATCACCGCGTTGTAGATGGTGCGCTTGGTGGACAGTTTGTTCGCAGAGTTGCTGATTACCTAGAGCAATTCGACATAAACCGTAAATTTTAACTATCTTAACCTGCTCAATCACATAGAATTATGAAAAAATTAAGTGTTATTTTCTCCCTGCTTTGCTTTCCGTTCTTTGCTCAAATGAATGAATCGGAGGTAAAAGCTATGATTAAATCAACCGATGAGGCTCAACTTGTTGGAGAATGTTCTCGTTTTTTACAAGAGAATTTCTATCATTTTGCTGATTTAGTAACGGATAAGTTATTGACTTTTCAGCCAAAAAACGGCAATTACAATTACCGTAAAGGGTTTATTCTTCTTGGAATGAATAAATCGCCTGAACTTGCGCTCAAGCACCTTGAACTTGCATCGGGAAAAACAGAAATTAATTATGACATGTATTCTCCGAAGGAAACCGCTGCCCCAAAAGATGTATTCTTTTATTTAGGGGTTTGTCATCATCGCTTGGGAAATTTAGATAAAGCTGTAACTTACTTTAACCAGTTCATGGCAGAATCACAAAAAGGTTCAACCCTCCTTCCCTTAGCTACAATTCGCCTTAGCCAACTTAATGCAGCGAAAAAACTAAGCGAACAACCAAGCAATGGCATTGCCTTAACTGGAATCAATACAGCATACAACGAAACAGCTCCGCTTATTTCTGCAGATGGTAAATCACTTACATTCTCCTCATCTAAACCCTTAACTGATAACAGCTCAGCAGCCTATGTGGAGCCAATGTTCAATAATTTGCCTTCAGATATTTATCAAATCGTTTTGGATCGCACTGGAACTTGGTCAACAACAACTAGTTTTTCATCCAATGATGTTAAAACAGATGAAATAATCAGTGGAATTTCAATGAACGAAAGATCCCTGTACTATTCAAGCTGGAATGATCCGAATGTTTATTTTTCTGAATTCTCCAACGGAACGTTTTCTAAAGGTAAAGCAATGAGTTTCGTAGTAAATAACGCAAAAGAGAAAACAGCTCCTTATAACACTCAATTAATTTTAAGTGCCGATGGCATGACCGCCTTTTTTGTATCAAATGCGCTTAGCGGTAAAGGAGGTTGGGATATTTTCACGAGTGAAAAGGTTGGAGACGCTTGGTCAGAAGCAAAAAACATCGCCATGATTAATTCCGAAGCTGATGAAATGTCCCCATTTATATCGCTTGATGGAAAAACGCTTTATTTTACATCTAACAATGCCTCGAGTATTGGTGGGTTCGATATTTTTAAAGCAACCAAAGATGAAAATGGGATGTGGTCAAAACCGACTAATCTTGGAACCACTGTCAATTCATTTTCAGATGAAGTTAACTTCAGTCTTACAGCGAATGGAACCACTGGATTTGTTGCCTCAAACCGCATAGGTTCTGCTGGCTTGTACGACATTTACCAAGTGAACCCGTCAGAAACACCTGCAGGCACAGCCGTATTAAATGGTCGAATTATTAACACAAAAGGCATTTCAATCCCAGAACAATCCTATATTACCTTGAGATGTACAAACTGTAGCAATACTAGCGAAACCTTACTTACCCCACGAATGAGGGATGGTGTTTTTGTTAGTTCTCTTGAAAAATGTAAAGAATACGAGTTGGCTTATTACTATGGCCCTTTAACCAAAAAGCCATATACGAATCGCTTTAGCACCACCTGTGATGCCGAATTCGAAATGATAAATAAAAAGGTATTAATTCTTGATGAAGACTCTAAGATTGTACCTTTCCCTACCTATGAAATTAAGGGTGTTGTGGTAGATATCGAAAGCGGTGCACCAATTGCCAATGCAAGGGTTAACCTAAACATTGACGGGAAAACGGCTGCTGTTACCAGCGGTGCTAACGGCATCTACCGAAGCGAAATCATTGCATCTTATGAATTCGAATCGCATATTGCAGGAGATTTAAATGCTAGTGCTGAAGGATACCTAAATGCTTCTTCAAAAGTAAATACTGACCTGTTGGAAGACTCGGTGGTCACTGTCAATTTCAAATTAGAAGCCACTCAAAAAGGATTCATAGGTCCGTATATGGTGAATTATCAATTTGACCGTTACAACTTAACCGACTATTCAAAAAATAAGTTGAAAGAAGTTATTAAAGTAATGAACGATAATCCAAGTTTGAAAATTGAAATCCGTTCACACACAGATAGTCGCGGACCAGCCATATATAACCAATGGTTATCAGACATGCGAGCAAATACGGCCATGAATTACATTAAATCTTTTGTTGTTAATCCTGAGCGTATTACAGCAAAAGGTTATGGTGAAACCGAATTACTTAAACCGTGTGGTGATGGCGTAACGTGTTCTGATGCTGACCATTTAGCGAATCGACGTACGGAGTTCATCATCTTGAAATAGGAGTTGATGCGTCTTAACTTAACGAAAGCGCTATGTTTCTTTGATTTAGAAACTACGGGAATCCAACTAACTAAAGACCGCATTGTGCAGCTTGCAGCGGTTAAGTTATTTCCAGACGGTCAACGTGAATCAAGAAACTACCTTGTTAATCCTGAAATCAACATCCCTGATGAGATTGCTGCTATTCATGGAATAAGCAATGAAATGGTTAAGGATGCACCAAAATTAGCAGACATCGCTGAAGAAATTATTGACTTCATTGGAGAATCAGATTTAGCAGGATATAATTCCAATAAATTCGACATTCCCTTTATGGTGGAAGAATTTTACCGGGTTGGACATCCCTTTCCAATGGACGGTCGGAATTTCGTGGATGTTCAGAACATCTTCCATAAAATGGAACAACGCACCTTGGCCGCAGCCTATCAGTTTTATTGCGGTAAACCTATGGAAAACGCTCACGATGCGCTATACGATACGGAAGTAACACTGGATGTTTTTCTTGCTCAGCTATCCCGTTACGAACAGCTTTCACCTGAAATACCCGCCCTCGCCGCATTTTCTAGCAACAGTCCATTAGGCGCTGTAGATTTTGCTGGAAGGTTAGCCAAGAATCAAGCGGGTGAAATCATGTACAACTTTGGTAAGCACAAAGGAAAAACGGTTGAAGCGGTCATGAAAATAGAACCTGGATATTATGGTTGGATGTTAGATGCAGATTTCCCGTTCCAAACCAAGGATTGCTTGCGCGCAGAGGTAAATCGCCTAAAAGCCCTTAAAGAATCGAATAAAGAAGCTGGTTTTCAAGATAAACTCAACCAATTGTCATCGAAATTCAATAAAAAATGAAAATCATTTGCATTGGACGTAACTATGCGGATCATGCGGCAGAAATGAAAGCAGAACTGCCAAGTGCTCCCGTATTCTTCATGAAACCCGATACCGCACTCTTAAAAGATGACGTCTTTTATTTTCCAGGATTCACAAACGAAATTCATTATGAATGTGAACTGGTAGTGAAGATTGATCGTGTAGGCAAACACATCGACCCAGCTTTTGCACACAAATATTATAGCAGTGTTGGTCTTGGAATTGATTTTACAGCCCGCGACCTTCAAGCCGAATGCAAAACCAAGGGACTCCCATGGGAAATAGCGAAAGCTTTTGACCAAAGCGCCGTAGTTTCATCCCAGTGGATTCCAATTACGCCTGAAGCATTTGATTCCCTATCCTTTGAATTTTATCAAAACGGCACGCTTAAACAGCATGGGAATCCCACCATGATGTTGTTTAACATCGACCAAATCATTGCCTATATTTCAAAATTCATCACGCTAAAAACCGGAGATTTAATCTTCACTGGAACCCCTGCGGGTGTTGGTCCGATTGCCATAGGCGATGAATTAGTTGGAACCCTGAACGGACAAGAAATGTATCGCATTGCGGTGAAGTAATGTCACGTAAATTCAATTAAAGTTTCACGACCCTTCCAATCGGTTTTCCTGCATGAAATATCAGGTAAACACCCTGTTTAACATCCGTTAAGGGTAAAGTACAGTTCATTGAATCACAGGTATAATCCAATATGCATTTTCCCGAAAGATCGAACAAGGTGATGCTCCCCAAATTAACTGATGATTTAATCGTGATGTCATGTTGCGTTGGATTCGGGTACAATGTTATGGCAGGGTCAATTAATTCAGTTTGACCTAAATTACTCCCAGCTTCGTGCTCTAATCGAAATAATCCACCTAAATCTTGTCCAACATACAAATCCAAGCGACCGTCGTGATCGATATCATCTACGGCAACAGCGGAAAACGATCCAAGCTCGAGTCCAAGAAATGGAAGGGCACGCAAGTTAAAGGTGTCGCTTAGGTGATTGTCGATGCTGTCATAAAACCGAATTTTCCCGTCATAGGCTCCAATCATGACATACGTCGTATCCTGCCAGCGGAAGAAATGAGGTTGCGGAAAACCATCCGGGGTGGATGTCACGATGTCAATACCCCCTAAGGATGCATCAACTAAGGTAAAGATTGGAAGCGCAGCCGTTCCGGTATTTTGAAAATATTGCAGTGTTCCGGTTTTTTCACCGATTACCAAATCCAACACGTTATCCTTATTCAAATCGAACAATTGTGGCGCAGCAAACTGTCCAACGTCAATCCCTTGGAATTGGGTTTGAGCTGCACCAAAAACTGGTGAAGCGCCTGTACTTTGATTCGGATAATACCTCAAAGAACCATCCTCTAATCCTAAAATTAATTCAGGCCTTCCATCCCCTGTTAAATCTCCAAAGGTTGGCATGATTCGAAAATCAAGATTGGCTTGACTAAGGTTCAAAAAATCATTATCGACAAAGGTGAAAACCGGGTTCGCTAAGGTACCAGTATTTTTATAGTAGGCGATTCGTGATTCAGTTAATAGCGTCTGTTTGTATGCAAAATAATTAGCTACGAACAAATCAGGTAGGCCGTCATTGGTGACATCGGCAAAGACTGGAAAGGATCCAATGCCATGCTCAATCATGTCGCGTTGAAGGAACGCATCGGTTTCATAGATAAAATTTGGAACAGAAACCGACCCTTGATTTTTGTATTTCCAAACACTTTGTTCATTCTCAGAAGTGCCTTTGGCATTCGGACTACAAAGCAAGTCCTTCTTCCCATCAAAATCCACATCCAAATAAAACGCACCAGGAAACAATTGAAGATCCAAGGATACCGAATTTGAGGGAAAGTTAGGGTCTACGGAAATCATCTGCGAATTCGTATTCGGATTAGTTCCACCATTCATCAACTTGTTCAAATTCCCATAGGCTACATCTCCAATCAATAAATCAAGCACACCACTGTTGTCTAAATCAAGCGCCAACACGGTAGACCCCGCATGGGCTTTTTCTTCTTCTTCGGGTTTAGTGATTACCGGTAATTGCGGATTGGGCACATTTCCCGTGGTGCACAAACTCCCCGTATCGAACAGGGTAATGGCATTAGAAGTAACTTCTTCTCTGAATCCACCCCAGCATTTGTTTTTAAGGACAAAAACCAAGCTATCGCAATGACCATAGAGTTCTTTGGACATGTTCTTGTGATACTCCACATGATCTCCAGCAATGGAAAAGGTTAATACATCCAAATCTGAATCTCCATCTACATCCACAATGGCTGGGATGTCTGCAGAACTGACATAGAGTCCCATGAACATGCCGTTGTAATCTGAATAGAGCAAATTCTTTTCAAGCACCCATTGCAGCCCTACCCCACTGTTACCGGCATTTCGATAAACTTTTACTCCTCCGATTCCATAAGTAAACAAATCATTTTTCCCATCCAAGTTATAATCTGCCAGAAACATTCGATAGCGCACATCCGAGGGAAACAAACCATCACCATAAGGGTTGAATTGATAGGTATGTGCAGCTCCTTGAATCCGATGTTCAAACACCCGGATTTGGTCGTTGCTTCGATCTAACAAAATCAAATCCATGTCACCGTCGTAATCATAATCTAGCTCAGAAAATTGCGCATAGTTAATGCCTCCTGCCCATGGAAACTTGAGGGTATTCCCTAATTTAATGACGGGAATAGAATCGTTGTAATTGAATTGAAATTGAGCCACATACGAATTCAAGGCAAACAAGGCGCTTATTAAAACGAGGAATCGGATGTGAACAAAAGGATTCATGTTGTAAATTTACGGAAGAAAAAAATAGCATATGCAAAAGCCTTTATTAATACTCATCCTCTTCGTTACGTCGCTTGGATTCGCTCAGCAGCAGTTAAATGTACTATTTATTGGGAACAGCTACACCTATGCGAATGACCTGCCTGGTACGCTCGTTCAACTCGCAGCGGCGATGGGCGATCAAGTGAATGTAGATTCAAAAACTAACGGCGGATATACCTTTCAAATGCATGCCCAAGATCCGGTTACTTATCAAAAAATTAATGCACAAGCGTGGGATTATGTGGTAATTCAAGGACAAAGTCAAGAACCGTCGTTTCCTTTTGGGCAAGTTAACACGCAATCCATCCCTTTTGCTATGCAACTCGCGGATTCCGTATACGCTAACCATGAATGTGCACAGGTGAACTACTTTATGACTTGGGGAAGAGAAGTAGGTGACCCGCAATGGGATAGCATCAACACCTTTCACAAAATGAACGCGCGATTGCGGGATGCATATTTGCGTATTGCAGATTCGAGCAACGCGGGAGTGAGTCCTGTGGGATCAGCATGGCGATATATTCGAGAAACCCAACCCAGCAT